>NZ_JBFRLX010000190.1:0-9814 GCF_041470165.1 Vibrio sp. 10N.286.46.A8 | reverse complement strand
CCACTGTAAGCAGTCAGCTTGAACAAACTGATGTTGACGACCAACACGGCCATTAAGCTCCATGTTCTGCTTTGCCCACTCAAGGTAAGTATTAGACATGTCAACGGTTGTTGTAGAGCGTGCGCCACCCACAGCAGCATGAACAGAGGCACTGCCTGTGTAAGCAAATAAGTTAAGGAAATCTTTACCTGCAGCCATTTCGCCGATACGACGACGAGTGATCTTATGATCTAAAAACAAGCCCGTATCTAAGTAGTCATGAAGATTAACGATCAGCTTAACGCCGTATTCGTTCACTTCTAGGTTAGAGGAGTCTTGAGCCATTTTTTGATATTGAGATCGGCCTTTCTGCTTCTGACGAACCTTAAGAACCACGTTGTTTGCTTCAACGCCAGTGACTTGAATAGAAGCACGGATGATATCGGTTAAGCGACGTTTTGCTTTCTCTTCCGGTACATCTTTAGGTGCTGCGTATTCTTGAATCACTAGGTGACCTGGGTATACGTCAATCGCTACATTGTATTCTGGTAGGTCCGCATCGTAGATACGGTAACAATCTAATTGCTCTTTCTTAGCCCACTTGCCAATTTTACCGATGTTCTTTTTAAGACGGTTTGCGAAGTCTGGAGCAATAAGTTGCTCTTGCTCACCCGTTGGACGCTCTGACATCGGACGGTCTGAAATTGAGTAGTTCTTTTGGTGACACGGTAACGCACCATTGTTCAATTTGAACTGTTTGTCTGCACGCATACGTAAGCAGCTAAGCAGTTCGTCAGAACTAGAGAAGATAGACGCGTTACAACCGCCAAATTCCGCTTTAAGTTGTGCACCGAATGCTGTGTAAAGTGCAATCAAACCCGGCTCTGTGCCAAGACGCTCACCATAAGGTGGGTTAGAAACAATCACACCATCAGCAAACTCTGTAGGACGCTTAAGCTTTGCAGCATCGCCTACTTCGAATTCAATCAGCTCTTCAACACCAGCACGACGAGCATTGTCACGCGCTGTTTTGATCATGCGCTCGTCATTGTCGTAGCCATAGAACTTACACTCTACTTTCTTAACGCCACGACGACCTTGAACGTTCGCTTCAGCTTTCACTTCAGCCCACAGTTCTGGTTCAAAATCTTCTAGTGATTCAAAGCACCACTTCTGGCGTTTAACACCTGGAGCCATGTTCGCAGCCATCATTGCCGCTTCAATCACTAACGTACCTGAACCACACATTGGGTCTAGGAAAGGCTTAGTCGCATCCCAGCCACTACGAAGAAGAATCGCAGCAGCAAGGGTTTCACGCAATGGTGCTCGGCCTGATTCTGGACGGTAACCACGTTGGTGAAGACCGCTACCTACCATATCAACACCAAGAATCGCTTTATCACGATGTAGACGAACGTGAATACGAATATCTGGATTTTCCTTGCTGATAGACGGACGAGGCAAAGACTTTTTCTCAAAGCTATCAACAACGGCATCTTTTACTTTCATCGCACCGTATTGGCTATTACGGATTTCGTTGTTTGTACCGTTAAAGTCAACAACAAAACGCTTAGAGCTATGGAATTGATTTACCCAGTTAACCGCGGTGGTTGATAGGTACAAATCCATGTCGTCCATACAAGTGAATTCAGAAAGGACACGTACAAATCTAGAAGCCAAACGACTCCATAAACAACAACGATAAATTTGCTCATTGGTCGCTTTGAATTTAACACCTGCTTGAACAGGTTTTGCATTTGTAATCCCTAGTTGGGTTAGTTCTTCAACTAATAAATTCTCAAGGCCGTTTGAGGTAACCGCTAGATATTGATTCATAGTGTTCTTTTATTGATAAAAATTAGCTCGATTATACCTGAATTTGTTATTAGAGCATCACACTAAACTTGTCTTTTCATTGAATCTTTCGACTAACTGGCTAGCAAACACACAGTCATGAAGCGATCGCTTACCCACATCCCCTTAGAACATAAGACTTATCGAATCAGCACAATTTATGACCAAACATCGACCAATGCGGCGGTGTGAATTTATATTCACCTTAAAATTGGTATATACCAGAGTCAATTTAAGACTGAAAGTTAGCTACAAAAGCGCAAAAACAGGGAATAAAGGGAGGTAATTTACACTTCTACCGATGAAAATAGGCAGAAATTAAGATGAAAAAACAGTCACAAGTTCACTAATTAAATAGTTAAGCGGTGATGTATTTATCTGGATGAGGTTTTTTAGGCACAAAAAAATCGGCTATTGAGCCGATTCTAAGGAAGGTGTGTTAGAAATGATGAACTAAACTGGGGAATTAACCGACCATTGCAATATGTGTATGGTGAAAATGAAGAATAGAGTTCGCGTCTACCATCCTATCGTGCATCACCTTAATCGAGTCTCCAAAGCTTAACCCTTTTGAAGGTGTGAGCAGAAACTCTTCTAAGTCGACAAATGCACATAGGCTCGCACACTCTCCCACTTCTAATACAATGAAGTAACCTAGGCTATGCTCGTTATTCATTTGTACGATATCCCCTTCTTGAGGAGATTCGTGGCCAGCGCCTTGTGAATCGAAGAACCAGCTTTTAGGCTGTACAGGCTTGTGGAAGCGCTTTGCTGCCACACAATATAGTGCGAGTTCAGCTTGGCGAGGCTCAGACAGTTCTAAGCCAGAAATTTGTTCTTTGAAGGTTTGGTATGAAGATGCGTCATCAACGGTGAATTCATTATCTCTAAACGCGCAGTCCACCAGCTTATTGCGGACCAGATTCGTTTTGAAAATCATATCCTCTCCGAGGTTTAGCATTAATGAACATTGCTGCTCATCGTAATACCAACTCCATGTATCGCTAGGTTTAAGCATCATTTCGTCTCACACTGTTGAACCATTCCATTAGGTAAAACGCAAAATTACCTTCAATTACAGTAATTTTACTGAGCAATAGGCAAAAAAAAAGAGGAAATGAATTCCTCTTTCTTATCGCTTCTGTCTACAACTCAGTGAGTTACAGTGTCTCTTTTAGTAAGACGATGCCAAATTATAGCTTTCCTAAAATAACCAAATCTTTTTGATAACTCTGTTTATAAAAGCTCTGGGTTTATAAAAGATCTGGTTTTCGGGGACTATAAATTTTTAACGATGTCGCCTACAAGACCTGGGCCTTTGTAGATGAAACCAGAGTAAACTTGTACAAGCTTCGCGCCTGCCATCATTTTCTCTTTCGCAGCAACGTAAGAGTCAACGCCACCTACCCCGATGATCGGTAATTGGTCACCCAACTCTTCGTGAAGTTTACGAACCACTTCCGTACTGCGAGATTGAACCGGACGTCCACTTAGGCCACCCGCTTCATCGCAATGTTTCATGCCTTCAACGATTGAACGATCTAATGTTGTGTTTGTTGCGATCACACCATCGATCTTATTTTTGATCAATGATTCACAAATTTGGCTAATTTCGTCATCACTTAGATCCGGAGCAATCTTAAGAGCAAGAGGAACATATTTACCATGCTTCTCTTCTAGTTCAGATTGTTTCGTTTTAAGTTCAGACAATAGATCGTCTAGAGCTTCGCCGTATTGTAGAGAGCGAAGTCCGGGAGTATTTGGTGAAGAGATATTCACAGCAATGTAACCAGCGTATTGATATACCTTCTCCATACAGATCAAGTAATCTTCAGCGCCCTTTTCAATTGGTGTGTCTTTGTTCTTACCGATGTTGATACCTAAGATGCCGTCGTAGTTCGACTTCTTAACGTTCTCAATAAGATTGTCGACGCCTAGGTTATTGAACCCCATGCGGTTGATGATACCTTCAGCTTCAACAAGACGGAACAGACGTGGTTTGTCATTACCGGCTTGTGGACGAGGAGTTACCGTTCCTACTTCAACGAAACCAAAACCCATTGCGCCAAATGCATCAATACATTCGCCGTTTTTATCTAGGCCAGCCGCTAGGCCAACTGGGTTTTTAAAAGTAAGACCCATGCATTCTACAGGTCGATTAGGTAATTGTTGGCGATACAAAAGATCAATAGGAGTGCCTGTGAAGCGTTTGAAATTTTGAATTGCAAGATCATGTGCCTTTTCGGCATCAAGTTGGAAAAAGCCAGTTCTGGCTAGACGGTAGAGCATTGTGCCTCCGATAGAAAAAAGCCCCGTGTAAACGGGGCGATATTATTTACTTATTTACTCAACTATTCAATCTATTACTGTCTGTAAGGGTAAGATAATCGAGTTTGTTAGCGAATGAGGTTCTTTATTAAGCAAACGTTATCGTTTCTGCAGTCAGTTTACTCATTTCTAGTCTCTACCATATTACAGCACCCACTCTTTTAACAACAAACAAGGTGTCCACGAAGTGGGTCCGTCAAAAATCGTCAGATCGATTGATGCCACTTTATAGAAACGAAAAAGGCAGACCTTATGGCCTGCCCTTGTGTCTTTCGTTTTATCTAATCACTAATCTGTCGACATGCAGTTTAGATTCAATAACATCAATTCACGCAGTGCTACTGAGAACTTGGCAAACTCATGAACCGAACCCACTTTGAATTCGTTCAAGATGCTTTCCCAACGATGTAGAGAAACAGAGTTACTTTCCATCCAATCATCAAGCGCTTTAATCACATCGATGTCTGAAGCACAACCACAGTTGAGCACTTGGCCAGTTAGCTGACGTTGCTGCCAATCCAGATCTTCTCTGAATGCTGCACGTGCCAGCGCTTGCCAGTTGTTATCTACAGCTTGACCATTGATTTGCTTCAAGAACCAGTGCAGAGACAAACGGTCGCCAAGGTTGAAGTAAAGCTTAGACGCTTGTTGTACTGTTTTACCTGTCTCACGAGCCACTGTGGATATATCCAGTGCTGAGTACAAGCTAGACAAACGCGCAACTGAATTAGCCAACTCAGCGTTTACGCCTTGGTCAATCCATAACTGTGCCATTGCGTTATGCTCTTCTACTTCAGAAGCCACTAGGTTTTCATCCAGTTTCTCTGTGATAGTAAGAACATCACCTTGGTAAAGTTCAATCAATGCTTTCACTGACTGTTTACCACTACGGTTTCTTAACAACCAACGAGCCAAGCGACGAAGTGTACGGCGAACATGGTAGATTAATTCATATTGAGCTTCAGAACTTGAAACATTGTCCAGTTCACGGATGCTCTTCAGAACTTTGCCAAGACCATAGATTTCACGTGATGCCGCGTAAGCATTGGCAATATCAACAATATTCGCGCCCGTCTCTTCTTGCAAACGAGTAACGAAGTTACAGCCCATCTCGTTAACCATTTGGTTAGCCAGTGCCGTCGCAATGATTTCAGAACGTAGTGGATGATTATCCATGTGCTGAGAATAGTTACGACGTAACGCAGTTGGGAAGTACTGCATAAGCTGTTGAGCATGGAATTCATCATTAGCGATATCATCACTAACAAGATCTTCTTTAAGCACCATTTTACCGTAAGCGACAAGTACAGAAAGCTCAGGTCTTGTTAGGCCTTGGCCCTGCTTTTCACGCTCAAGCAGTGTTTCGTCATCTGGGATGTATTCCAAACCACGATCCAAGTACCCTGCTTTTTCCATTGTATGAATAAAGCGGATTTGCTCTTTTACTAAGCCAACACCTTGATGCTCCGTAACCGAAATAGACTCAGCTTGGCAATATGCGTCGTCTAGTACGATTTCGCCCACTTCATCTTCCATCGATTCAAGCACTTGGTTACGTTGCTTAACGGTTAGATCACCATTAGACACCAAACCATTCAAGAAGATCTTAATGTTTACTTCATTATCCGAACAGTCAACACCACCAACGTTATCAACGAAGTCAGTATTAACGCGGCCACCCGTCAGCGCGTATTCAATACGACCCAATTGAGTCATACCCAAGTTACCGCCTTCACCAACAACCTTAGCTTTCAGGTCACGGCCATCGATACGAAGCACGTCATTTGCACGGTCACCAACATCTGTATGAGTCTCGTTTGAAGACTTAACGTAAGTACCGATACCGCCATTCCAAAGAAGATCAACCTGCATAGACAAGATCGCTTTGATCAAGTCATTTGGTGCCATTGATGCTTTCTTAGTACCCAGCATTTTCTGAATTTCAGGCGTCAAAGAGATAGACTTCGCTCGACGTGAGAAGATGCCACCACCTTGAGAAATCAGGTCTTTGTTGTAATCTTCCCAGCTTGAGCGAGGAAGATTAAACAAGCGCTCACGCTCTACCCAGCTTGATGCTGATTCTGGATTCGGGTCGATGAAAATATGCATGTGGTTAAACGCAGCTTGCATACGAATATGCTTAGACAACAGCATGCCGTTACCAAATACATCGCCCGCCATATCACCTACACCGATAGCGGTGAAGTCCGTTGTTTGGCAGTTAATGCCCATTTCACGGAAGTGACGTTTAACAGATTCCCAGCCACCTTTCGCCGTTATACCCATGGCTTTATGGTCATAACCGTTAGAGCCACCAGAAGCAAATGCATCACCTAACCAGAAATTGTATTCAGCAGATACTGAGTTTGCTAGATCTGAGAACGTTGCGGTACCTTTATCGGCGGCAACAACCAAATACGGATCATCTTCATCGTGACGAACAACGCTCTTAGGTGGAATAACCTCACCTTCAATGATGTTGTCAGATACGTCTAGTAATGCACGGATGAAGCGCTTGTAACAACGTTGACCTTCAGCGAAGATCTCGTCTCGGCCAGACATAGTGTGCTGACGCTTACAAACGAAACCACCTTTTGCACCAACCGGTACAATTACTGTGTTCTTAACTTGCTGTGCTTTAACTAGACCTAGAATCTCAGTACGGAAATCCTCTTGACGGTCTGACCAACGTAAACCACCACGTGCTACTTTACCGCCACGTAGATGCACACCTTCAATGTCTGGTGCGTAAACGAAGATCTCAAACGCAGGAACCGGCGCTGGGATATCTGGGATCTCGCTTGGTCTCATTTTCAGAGCCAACCAAGGTTTAGACTGTTTGTTGTCGTCTAACTGGTAGTAGTTAGTACGAAGCGTTGCTGTAATCATTTCCATGTAACGACGAATGATACGATCATCATCCAAGCTTTCTACATGATCCAACTGTTCAGTGATCTTCTTAATAAGATCTTGTTGGCCTTTCGCGCTGCCCTTTAATTTAGGATCAAAACGCTTGCCGAATAAGCTCACTAACCCTTTAGCTAGATCTGGGTAATGAGACAATGTGTCTTCAATGTATTGTTGGCTAAATGGGAAACCCACTTGGCGCATGTAACGCGCATACGCACGTAAGATTGAGATTTCACGGCCAGAAAGAGCAGCACCCAATACCAAGCGGTTAAAACCATCGCTGTCTAATTCTCCTTCCCAAATCGCAGCAAAGGCTTGTTGGAATAGATCGCGCGCTTCACGAAGATCAATCGTCTTGTCACTCTTATGCAGCATCGAGAAATCAAGGATCCAATAAGTCACCCCATTGGTCTTGCGTACTTCATAAGGCGATTCACCAATAACGCGCAGGCCAAAGTTTTCAAGCATTGGCATAACATCAGACAGGTGAATCGGCTCATCACTGTGGTAGAACAGCTTCAAACGAACAGCTTTAGAGTCTGCTGCTTCTTCTTGAGGACGGTAGAAAAGCATACCCAGTTTGTTGTCTTCACTTAGTGCTTCTAGACGCTCGATATCTGCAACTGCAGAACCAGGCATCATGTCTTCTTTGTACGAACGTGGGAATGCACGCATGTACTCTTTCGATAACGGAAGACCTTTGCTCTCACCGAAGTTAGCAACGATTGATTCAGACAGGCGGTCATCCCACGTAGACGATACTTCCATTAAATTTTGCTCAATTGTTTTCACGTCCACATCCATGTTGTTGTTATCAACACGAACAATATAGTGCGTTCTTGCCAGTGGGCTTTCAGAGAAGTATGTCGTGAATTCGACCTCTTCTTCGCAACCGAAATACTGCTTCAAGATGCGTTGGGTTTGACGACGAAGCTCGGTGTTGTAACGATCTTTGGTAACGTAAACCATGCAGCTAAAGAAACGGCCAAACGGGTCTTTACGAACAAACAAACGCAGAAGATCGCGATCTTGCATTTGAACTACGCCAGTACCGACTTCTAGCAATTCTTCTTCACGAGCTTGAAGCAGTTCATCTCGCGGGTAGTTTTCTAGAATGTTGTGCAGAGCTTTGTAAGAGTATGAACCTTCACGGTAACCACTCGCGTCTAAGATACGCTCTACTTTCTCGCGAACAAGAGGAATCGTTTCAACGGTTTGGTTATAAACGGCAGAGGTGTAAAGACCAGTAAAGCGGTGTTCACCAATAACCTTACCGTTCTTATCGAACTTCTTAATACCAATGTAATCATTGTAAGCTGGGCGGTGAATGCGTGAAGCCGTGTTGCCCTTGGTTACGATAAGTACATAAGGCTTTTTGGCTTCAAGACGTGCCGAATCAGAAAACTCAGACAGCTTAACGTTACGCACACGATCTGAATTCGCAAACAAACCAAGGCCTTGCTCCTTGGTCGGTTGTAGTTCTGTGTCGCCATTTACAGAAACAAGGTCATATTCCTTGTAACCCATAAACGTAAAGTTGTGCTCGCCTAACCAACGAAGAAACGCCAACGTCTCATCAAAACGTTGACCGTCTACAGGAATGCTTTCTTTTTGCTTTTCAACTTGATTGGTTACTTCCTCAAGTTTTTCAACCATCTTCAGCCAATCGTTCACGACTAAACCAGTATCGGTAAAGATATCCAGTAGTTCCGTTTTGAGCGCTGTCATTTCAGCTTTGCTGCTAAGACGGTCTACTTCGATATGGAAAAGCGATTGGAATGCACCTTCGTTATTGCTAACGCCGACAACACTGCCCTTATCAGAGCGAGAAATTTGTGTTGGATTGTGAAGCATAAGGTGAGAAGAAAGGTCTAGGCGAGTCAGCGCCATTTTTACAGAGTCTACAAGGAATGGGCTATCTGGTACGACTATCTCTACGATAGTGTGAGTAGATTGCCAACCTTGACGACTTACTGTCGGGTTAAAAACACGAACAGAGATTTGGTCAGCTTTCTTTTCATTGATGTGATGCCATAAGCTAACTACAGCACCGTATAAATCGGATTCGTTTCTCTGAGTTAGATCGTCGTGAGAAACGTTACTAAACAAGTGTTGAGCAAGTTGAGTTACGAGAGGTCGATGAGCAAGGTCAAGTTTGTCTTGAATCAGTTTGTAAACTTTTTCAAGTAAAACTGGAACCACAGTTTCACGTGCGGTCATAGTCACACTCCACAATTAGAATTTTATTTTATTATTAGGGGGCTTACTTAAGCTAGCGTTTGAATCAAGCCTTCAAGGCCAGTTCTACTAACGAGTTAAGCAAAGGTAATGCATTCATTTATTGTAAAAGCATTATTGATAAATAGTTAATTGTTTTAGAGGTGGTAAGAGGTGAAATGTTTGATTATGTGATTAAGATTCCCTTTAACTCACTAGGCACGCCAAGCTTTACAGAGCTTCCAACTTAATAAACTTATTTTTTTGGTCAGTTGTTAACCTAAACTGTCCTCTAACCCCTATTTGTGTAAGAAATGGTCTGAAGCGAGTTGCAGGTAGCTGTAAGCGTAACCCTGTTGTTGTTATCACTTGAACTTTACTTGCGGCACCCGAGTAGCTAGCCAAAAACTGCTGATATGAGATGTTAAGTTGGAAAATATAGCGATTCATACGATACCTGCATAAATATACAGTGCCGGTATTTTTGGCACTTAACGATGTCTGAAAGTGAAACTGAACTTGAAAC
>NZ_JBFRLX010000189.1:0-1313 GCF_041470165.1 Vibrio sp. 10N.286.46.A8 | reverse complement strand
ATATCAGCCGCTACAATGGTCGAGCGTTAATCATGCCAAACACCATCCCACCGGTAACCGATACCGAAATGGCTCTTGCTTACCGTGAACGCATCATGGCAGAGCAGCCAAGTGAACAGTTCCAGCCTCTAATGGCACTTTACCTAACAGACAACACAACACCTGATGAAATTCGCAAAGCGAAAGAATCTGGCGCTGTTGTAGCGGCGAAGCTATACCCTGCTGGCGCAACGACGAACTCGGATTCAGGTGTAACTTCAGCTCAAAAGATCTACCACGTACTAGAAGCGATGCAAGAAGTGGGTATGTTGCTGCTGGTACACGGTGAAGTAACGGCTCACGATGTTGATATCTTTGACCGTGAAAAAGAGTTCTTAGACACGGTTCTAGCACCGATTGTGAACGACTTCCCTAACCTGAAGATTGTTCTTGAGCACATCACGACTGCAGATGCAGCGACTTTCGTTAAGAACGCTAACGAGAACGTGGCAGCAACCATCACAGCTCACCACCTGCTTTACAACCGCAACCACATGTTGGTTGGCGGCATTAAGCCACACTTCTACTGCCTTCCTATCCTGAAGCGTAACACTCACCAATTAGCGCTTATCGAAGCTGCAACAAGCGGCAGCAAGAAGTTCTTCTTGGGTACAGACTCTGCACCACACGCAAAAGGCGCAAAAGAGTCAGCATGTGGTTGTGCAGGTTCTTACACAGCGCACGCTGCTGTTGAACTGTACGCAGAAGTGTTCGACTTAGAAGGTAAGATTGAGAACCTAGAAGCGTTTGCAAGCCACAACGGCCCTGACTTCTACGGTATTCCACGTAACACGGACACCATCACTCTTGTTAAAGAAGAGTGGAACGTTGCTGAAACCATGCCTTTCGGTTCAGACATCGTTGTGCCAATCCGTGGCGGCGAGACGATTGCTTGGTCTGTAAAATAAGCGCTTAGTCGGTAAATTAGCGCTCATATTGAAAAATAAGAGCGTGGTGTTAATTAAACACGACCTATTAGACTAAAAGGGGCACCATAATGATTATGGTGCCCCTTTTTCGTTTCGTGGAGAGAGGGTTTTATTAAGACCAATAATGAGCGGATTACTTACCGCGAATTTTTCCAATCACAGTCCAAACAACAACAACGCTCAGTCCAGCTAAGACACCAATAACACCATTCAACAGAGTTGGAACAACCGCTGTCGCTATCGTGTGTCCACGAAAATCCATAATAATCGGCTCAATTAAGTGATGAATCGCAGGAACGTTGTGCACCACAATGCCGCCGCCAACCAAGAACATCGCCGCAGTAC
>NZ_JBFRLX010000188.1:18702-23657 GCF_041470165.1 Vibrio sp. 10N.286.46.A8 | reverse complement strand
AGAGATAGAGATAGAGATGGTTAGGGGCAATAAAAATGCAGCTCATGGGCTGCATTTTCGTATCTAATTGGCGTAGCTTTAAGTTTATTTCGAAGCAATCACTGTAATCAGCTGGTGGCTTTCACCAGGCTGTAACGTTTTGCCTGCTTCTAGGCTTGGTGCGTGCAGTGTTGACTCGACACACATCATGGTTAGATAACCGTCGTCTTGCATGTCGCCCATACCTGCAGCCCCTTCCGCCCACGGGTTCCAAAGTACCGCAGAGTTATGACCGTGGTTTTCAACCGTTAGCGTGCGATCCAGCTTTTTGTCAGCAACAAAGATTTGCGCTTCTGGTTGCGTGTAAACGCGGTCAATCGTGTCAGTCAGTACCAGTTCAGCACCACCTTGGCAGATCTTGCCACCTTGTAGGCTATCAATGTACTCAGCACCCATACCCGTTGTGGTTGTGTTGTGAATATCGCCAACGTTTAGGTAAGTGTGCAGTGCACCAGAGAAAGTCCATGGCTGAGAATCAGTGTTCTTCACGTCCAGCGTTACTTTTAGCTGCTCGCCGATCTCAACATTCAAACGTGCATCAAATTGATGAGGCCATACTGCTAGCGTCTCTTCGCTTGGCTTCAGACCTAAGCTAACAATCACGCCAGCTTCGCTTTCACGGTGCTCAACCAATTGCCATTCGCTTGAACGTGCAAAACCATGTGCTGGGGCTGCAATGCGACCAAACCAAGGCCAACATACTGGAATACCACCACGCAGAGCCGTTTTGCCATCGAATTTAGCTTGTTGGCTCATCCAAATTAGGTCTTCTTGACCTTGCGGTTGGAATGACACGACATGACCACCAAACAACGAAATCGCTGCGTTTGCTTTATCGTGGATAACACGAACTAGTTTTACACCTTCGTGCTCAACGATAGTGACGTTGTCAGAAAGTACCGCCAGTGCAGGTAGAGTAGATAAATCCATTACATGATCCTTCTAAGGAAATTGAATTCAAATGCTGACTAGAACTAGGGTGCTTGTGATTTTATGAGTGACAAGCAGAGTCAGTATTGGAATTGAATTTCAGTGTTTTGGTGATCGGGATTGAAGTCGGAAGTTGTTTAAAAGATAGCAGGTATTAAAAAGGCGACACTAAGGTCGCCTTTTTCAAAGTCTGCTCAAAACAGTCTTCGCTAATGCTTATCTAAAGCTATTTCTAAAAAGAAATTACTTAGAGATGTGAGCGATTAGGTCTAGAACTTTGTTTGAGTAACCGATTTCGTTGTCGTACCAAGATACAACTTTAACGAATTTGTCAGTTAGAGCAACACCAGCTTTAGCATCGAATACTGAAGTTTGAACTTCACCGATGAAATCTTGTGATACTACTTGGTCTTCAGTGTAACCAAGAACGCCAGCCATTTCGCCTTCAGAAGCTTCTTTCATTGCAGCACAAATTTCTTCGTAAGATGCAGCTTCTTTTAGGTTAACAGTTAGGTCAACTACAGATACGTTAGCAGTTGGTACACGGAAAGCCATACCAGTTAGAAGGCCGTTTAGTTCTGGAAGAACAACGCCTACAGCTTTAGCAGCACCAGTTGAAGATGGGATGATGTTTTGAGAAGCACCACGGCCACCGCGCCAGTCTTTAGCAGAAGGGCCATCTACAGTTTTTTGAGTTGCTGTAGTAGCGTGAACTGTAGTCATAAGACCAGACTCAATGCCCCACTTATCGTTAAGTACTTTAGCGATAGGTGCAAGACAGTTAGTAGTACAAGAAGCGTTAGAAACGATGTCTTGACCAGCGTAAGATGCTTGGTTAACGCCCATTACGAACATTGGAGTTGCATCTTTAGAAGGACCAGTAAGAACTACTTTCTTAGCGCCAGCAGTGATGTGCTTACGTGCAGTCTCGTCAGTTAGGAAAAGACCAGTTGCTTCAGCAACTACGTCTACTTCGATAGCATCCCACTTAAGGTCTTCTGGGTTACGCTCAGCTGTAACACGTACAGTTTTACCGTTAACGATTAGGTTACCGCCTTCAACTTCAACAGTACCGTTGAAACGGCCGTGAGTTGAGTCGTACTTAAGCATGTATGCCATGTACTCTACGTCGATTAGATCGTTAATACCTACTACTTCGATGTCTGCACGCTCTTGAGCTGCGCGGAATACGAAACGGCCGATACGGCCAAAACCGTTAATACCTACTTTGATAGTCATTGTAGTTGCTCCACAACTTAATTTCTGATTAAAGATAACTGGTAGTAAAATTACAGAATCCAGTATACATCTGCAATAGATAATCCGACTTAACTTGTTTAATGTCAAAAAAAAGCGACGCTTTTCTTAACAATTGGGCGTAAGTGGTTGAAAATTGACCATTGCAAGTGGCTCTGTACCCTTCCAGTTGGGTAAAATACCCCTAAATGATGATTCACTTATGAGTGTATATGTACAATGTTTCCTGGTGAGAAAGTATGTGCTACAAAACGACTGATATGCAAGCCTTTATAGAAAAAAGTAAATATAATAACTGAGAATGTGGAGAGATATTAACGTGGTTCAAAAGGGAGGAAATATGATAAAGCCTGATGAATACTGGCGTGAACGCCTAACAGACGATGAATTTTCTGTGTGTCGTCAACGTGGTACCGAAGCCCCATATAGCGGTAAGTTACTGCACAACCATAAGACGGGTGTCTATAGCTGCACATGCTGTGAAAGCCCTTTGTTTCTGTCGGATAACAAATATGATTCAGGGTGCGGTTGGCCAAGCTTTGATGCCCCAGTGAATGATGAAGCAGTACGCTATATAGAAGATCTAAGTCACGGAATGAAGCGTGTAGAGATCCGTTGTACCGCTTGTGATAGCCATTTAGGTCACGTTTTTCCTGATGGTCCGAAGACAACCGGTGAACGGTTCTGTGTTAATTCTGTGTCGTTAATTTTCAACAAAAATGACGAAACTACCAAATAACTTGTCACAATTGTCTAATCCTTACAGGCGTATTTGTTGATTGAGTGGTACTGAACCGCCCAATAGCTCAGTATTTCAGAGTTATTTCTAGCACAAACACAAACAGCTACCATGATGGTAGCTGTTTTTTTTGAAAGCTCGTGAATAGAACGTTTGGACTAGAAAACGAGAACAGTGCGATCAATAACGAGGGACGATTGAAGCGCTGTAAACCTCATCTTCAATAGCTTCTACTATATTGTCCGCGTCTTGATTCAGTTGTTCGTATGTTGACTCATCGAAACGGTACAACACGGTAAGTTCTGCTTCAGAAGCAATAGGCACATCAAAGTTCTTGGCAACCATTGCCCAGACGTACGCTTTTTCCATATGACCTAGGCTGTGGTTGATACTCGCCATCGATTTGAAGATCTCGGTGTTGACCTTCGAACCATTAGAAAGCGTTAACGCATTGTTGAGTAGCTTAAGCGTCTTTTCATGGTCACGGGTAGTATAAAAAGTGGCTAGCGCATATTGCATCTCTGCTGTGTTTAATGCTTCTGTCCCTTCTAATTGCAGGAAACTGCGTCTTGCGTTGGTATCCCCAGTTTGTGACCACATAAAATAAAGCGTTTCCGGGGTATTTGATCGCGAGAGTTCATCAACAATACGCTCAGACTCTTCGATACTATTCATTAAGGAGATGAAGCGACGTTCTTGAAGTTTGGATTGATCAATCGTTTCAATTTGTGCTGCAAGTTCTAAACACTTTTTGTAGGCAGAGACTAATTCGAACTCTTTAATCTTATTGGTATCGCTGGGGTTTTCTTTTGCTTCAAATCGATGCCAGACGAGGTCGGTACGTGCGACACGGCACTGTCCGTCGTTCATATTTAACTTTTCACACTGAAGCCACGGGTTGCTTTCGCACAATTGAGCGGTATTTTTGTTCCCGTCAAAACACCCAACCAGAGTGAAAGGCAATAGGCTTAGTACCAACCATTTCATAATTTTCATATTCCTTCACTTGTGATCAAATACACTTATTTTCAGTCAGGTTCTTGACTCAATTCTGATACGGGTTATTTTCTGGTGAAAATTGTTAAAACTAAGGCCTTACCATGGATGCAGAACAACTTCTTAGCGCAATGACCCCCGAGGTCTACGAACGTTTAAACTATGCAGTTGAAACGGGGAAATGGCCAGAAGGAACGGCGCTCTCTAAAGAGCAGCGCGACTCGTGTATGCAGGCGGTTATGTTGTATCAATCGAAACATAACTCTGAAGCTCAACATATGACAATTGCAGCCGGCGGAGAAATTAGCTTTAAATCAAAGTCTGAACTAAAGAAGCAGTTTAAGTCCGACCAAGAAGATATTGTTAGAGTTAATCCTAATCATTAGGCTTAAATTACAACAAAGGGGTGGCACTGTGCCACCCCTTTTTGACTGTTAAGCTGTTTATTTATAAACAATAATACGATTTAGTTCAGGTTTACGTGAGGGGCTTGATTAAAGGTAAGCCCTCGGCTAAACGAATCGCAGGATAGGCTTATAAGCTCATCTCACCGCGTAACACTTGTTGCATTTGAGCCTTCACTTCTTCGTAGCTTAAATCTTGGCTCAATAGATAATGTAATTTCGCCAGTGCTGCTTCTGGTGTCATATCGTAACCACTGATAACGCCCGATTCTGCTAGTGCACAACCCGTCGCGTAACCACCCATGTTGACTTTACCTGCCAAACACTGAGTTAGGTTCACCACAATCACACCTCGCTCTGAGGCATCTTTTAAGTGTTGAAGTAGTTCTTGATTTTGCGGTGCGTTACCAACACCAAAAGTAAGCAGAATCATTGCATTTACAGGCTGTAGTAGCGTGTTGCGAATCACCTCATGCGAGATTCCTGGGTACATTGTAATTACACCGATGGGTTGCGGAGTAATGTTATGAACCTTGAAAGCACCTTCAGGTTGTTCGTTTACCTTAACGTTATTGCTGATCTGGATATTG
>NZ_JBFRLX010000188.1:0-17998 GCF_041470165.1 Vibrio sp. 10N.286.46.A8 | reverse complement strand
TTCTAGCAATGGAGTTAGGTTTGGAGAGGTAAACGCATTGAAGCCATCAGCGTGTGATTTTGTACTGCGGTTACCGCGCATCAACTTGTTGTTGAAGAACAGTGTCACTTCGTTGATCGGATAGTTCGCTGCAATGTGCAGAGCATTAAGCAGGTTTGCTTGTCCGTCTGAACGTAATTCTGCTAATGGGATCTGAGAGCCCGTAACAATCACAGGTTTGCCGAGGTTTTCTAACATGAATGACAGAGCTGAGGCGGTGTAAGCCATAGTGTCTGTACCGTGCAGGATAACGAAACCATCGTACTTATCGTAGTTCGCGCGAATATCATCAGCGATAGTCTGCCAATCAAGTGGCGTCATATCTGAAGAGTCCATTAATGGAGAGTATTCATGAATGGTGTACTCAGGCATTTCTGGGCGATGGAATTCAGGCATGCCAGCTAGCTGCTTATCCATAAAACCTGCGACTGGGACATAGCCGTGGTCCAAAGACTTCTGCATGCCAATTGTGCCGCCGGTATACGCGATATAGATGTGTTTTCTTTCCATGGCGATTAATACTTAGTGTGATATAGGGAACAGGGGGGCGATTATAGCGAATTATCATGCAATAAAAAGAGGCGCCTCACACAGAGGCGCCTCTTGATAACAAAGCGTTGAGCTTATCTTATTGAACTTGGCAGTTTAAGCAAAAAGCATATCGACCTTGTGGGTCGTTAAAGTTACCTAACAGTTGGCTATCTTGAGCTAACTGTTGAGTAACGGGCTGTAAACTGCTTGGAATCATTGACTGAATATCAAGGCCTATCGACATCTGAACTTGGTTCATAAATTCTTGAATAAATAGTTCAGTGGCTGAAAGAGGCTCTTCTACCCAGTAAATGTTGTAGGTTTCAAGCTCTGCAAGTGAAGCCGCAGCTGTAATCGCATCATCAAAATCACCAATTTCATCGACTAGACCTTTCTCGATTGCATCTTGGCCTGTCCATACTCGGCCTTGAGCAATCTTGTCGACAGCATCGACTTCCATGCCACGGTTTTCTCCAACTAGGCTGATGAATCGGCGGTAACCGTTTTCAATGCCCATTTGGAAAGCGTCTTTCGCACCTTCGCTTAGTCCAGTTGTAATACCAAGACCAGAGAAAGGCGACGTACCAACGCCATCGGTGTAAACGCCGATATCGTTCAAGCCTTTCTCAAAGGTCGTGATAACACTGAAGATACCGATCGAGCCTGTTAGTGTGGTTGGTTGAGCCAAAATCTTGTCTGCGCCCATCGAGATCCAATAACCACCAGAAGCAGCCAGGCTAGACATAGAAACCACAACAGGTTTACCTGCTTGCTTGATCGCTTCTATTTCATTGCGGATAACTTCTGAAGCAAATGCGCTACCACCTGGGCTGTCTACACGAAGTACAACCGCTTTTACTTTGTCGTCGTTGCGCGCTTGGCGAAGTAAGGCGGCAGTGGTATCTCCACCCACAGTACCACGTGGCTGCTTGCCATCCATAATTGCGCCGCTAGCGACAATTACAGCGACATCGTGCGATTCACTTGTTAGGTCAGGAAGCATGGTTGTACGGTACTCGTAGTACCCCAACGCGTTATAGCTGTCTTGACCGTCACTGCCGAAGACGTCTGCGAGCTCTAGACGAACTTGTTGGCGAGTTGCCAGTTCGTCAACTAAACCAAGCTTCTCTGCCAGTTTTGCGATATCGCCATCAACCGACTCAAGGTCTTTTAAGAAAGAGTCCATGCTTGGGTTCAAGGTTTTAGCATCGATCTGGCGGTTGTTGCTTACGTCATCAACGTATGCTCCCCACAGTTGACCTAACCAACGAGAAGCTGACTCTTTCGCTGCATCTGACATGTCGTCGCGAATGAAAGGTTCGATTGCAGACTTATAAGTACCGACGCGGAATACATGTGTACTTACGTCAAGCTTCTCTAATAGAGTTTTGTAGAATAGCGAGTAAGCACTGTAGCCTTTAAGCAGCACGCCGCCGTCAGGCGATAAGAAGACTTTAGTTGCGTAGCTGGCTAGGTAGTATTGGCTTTGGTTATAAAAGTCACCCACCGCATAAATTGGTTTGCCAGTTGCTTTGAACTCGTTAAGTGCTTTAGCTATGTAGCGCAGCTTGGTCAGATTGGTTTCTGGCAGTTCTTTGAGTGCTAAAACGATACCAGTTACCTTGTCATCGTCTTTGGCGTAGCGAATCGTTTCAACAATATCAAACAGGACGTTCTCTTTTGGAAGGTCTTTGCCAAGCAGTGAACCCGTGACTGAATCCATCGGATTGATATAGCGACTTTGCTCCACGATAGGGCCAGACAGGTTAAGTACTAAAGCCGATTCCTGTGGAACAGTGGGTTGAGTTGTGTCTGAGTGGAAGTATACAAAGTAGATGATGGCGATACTGAGTAAAAAGAAAAGGTTAACCAGCGCAAGACGCACAAACGTGATGAGCTTCCAAATCCCTTTAAAGATCATGCCTATAAATTTGAATATTTTTTTCATTCTGTCTCCGCAGTGAGATCACGTCGCTTTAACAAGCTGTAGTACCATTAATCTCAATAATATGAACTGCTTGATATCCTACGATAATTCCCTAGCTCAAACTACACCAAGAATTGCTAATCGATATATATTCTCATTAAGTGTAGTCATATTAGGGGTTTCTGAACGATTAATACGTCCTGCATTATGATCGGTGTTACAAAAATGTAAACGGTTGTTTGAACTTTTGGTGATTGAGTTATATTGTGGTCTGACCACAAGGATATAATAATAGAAGTGATGTCTGCCATGTACCCACATTTACTCGAACCACTCGATCTTGGATTTACTCAGTTACGTAACCGTGTATTGATGGGATCAATGCACACGGGTTTAGAAGAAAATAAAGAAGGCCTCCACAAGCTTGCCGCGTTTTATGAAGAGCGAGCAAAAGGAGGCGTTGGCCTTATTGTTACCGGTGGTTTCTCTCCTAATTTACGTGGCAGATTGACCCCATTTAGTGCTGAGTTCAGTAAAGTTAAGCACGCAAAAGCTCACCAAGTTGTTACCGAGGCCGTGCATAAGCATGGCGGTAAAATTGCCCTTCAGTTGCTACATGCTGGCCGCTATGCCATGCACCCATTCGCGCAAAGCGCTTCGGGCATCAAAGCGCCAATCGCTAAGTTTGCACCGAGTGAGATGAGCCCTCGTCAAATTAAAAAGACCATAGGTGCTTTTGCCAACAGTGCAGAGCTAGCTCAGGTTGCTGGCTATGACGGCATAGAGATCATGGGCTCCGAAGGTTACTTGATTAACCAATTTATCTGTAAACGTACCAACATGCGTTATGACGAATGGGGCGGTTCTTATGAGAAGCGTATGCGTTTCCCACTAGAGATCGTTAAATCGATTCGCGAAGCGGTGGGTAAAGATTTCATCATTATTTTCCGTTTATCGATGCTGGATTTGGTTGAGCAAGGCAGCACATTCGAAGATGTTGTACTTCTGGCTCAGAAGCTAGAAGAAGCGGGCGTGACCATTATTAATACCGGTATTGGTTGGCATGAAGCTCGTGTCCCAACTATTGCGACACAAGTTCCAAGAGGGGCATTCTCTTGGGTGACGGAAAAAGTAAAACCATACGTGTCGATCCCAGTGGTGACGTGTAACCGAATCAACACGCCAGAAGAGGCCGAACGTATCCTCAGTTCAGGACAGGCCGACATGGTATCAATGGCTCGTCCATTCTTGGCTGACCCTGACTTTGTTAATAAAGCCGCTCAAGACCAAGCGCAGTTCATTAACACCTGTATCGGTTGTAACCAAGCGTGTCTTGATAACGTATTCAAAGGCAAACGAGCGAGCTGCTTGGTGAACCCTCGCGCTTGTTACGAAACTGAAATTGTTGTGCAACCCGCTCAAGCAACCAAAACCATCGCCGTCGTCGGTGCTGGGCCAGCAGGTTTAGCTTGTGCAACAACGTTGGCACAGCGTGGGCATAAGGTTGATCTGATAGAGAAAAATGACCGCATCGGTGGACAATTTAGATTGGCAATGCAGATTCCGGGTAAAGAAGAGTTCAGAGAAACGATTCGTTACTTTGCTAACCAAATAGATGCATCAGGCGTGAACTTAAAACTGGATACTGAAGCGACGTTTGAGATGTTGTTGAAGTACGATGAAGTCGTGATGGCTGCTGGTGTTGAACCCAGAAAGCTTGATATTGAAGGGATAGATCAAGAAAACGTAGTCGACTACCAAACCTTGATTCGTGAAAAGACACCAGTAGGCGAAAAAGTCGCGATTGTTGGTGCAGGTGGTATTGGTATTGATGTGGCAACTATGCTGACAGAGCCGACTTCTCATAGCTTGGACGATTGGCTGCATGAGTGGGGCATTGATAAGAATATGGAGCACCCAGGTGGACTTTATCCTTACCCTGATTCGTTCAGTGATAAAACGGTTTGGGTGATGCAGCGTAAAGCGGGTCGTGTCGGTAAAGGCCCGGGTAAGACTACAGGTTGGATTCATAAACGCACATTAGAAAAACGTGGTGTGAACTTACTTGGTGGCGTGAGCTACAACAAGATTGACGACCAAGGTCTGCACATCAGCGTTGGTAAGAAAGATCAGGTACTCGATGCCGATTCCGTTATTGTGTGTGCGGGCCAAGTTTCGGTTCGTCCATTCGAAGACATGTGGCAAGAGTTTGGTGGCAAACTGCACGTTATAGGCGGTGCCGATTACGCGGGTGAACTGGATGCGGTGCGCGCAATTCGTCAAGGTGTTGAGTTAGCGATTAAGCTCTAACAACAAGCAGAATACACCCGTTCATAAACTTGAACGAAACTTGTAAATAAGGCTCCTAAGTCATAGATTTAGGAGCCTTTGTTGTTTCTAGTGTCGTTTCAAATATTGCTTCAAATAGACTGCCGTTGAGATTTATTATCGTTTGTATTCTGTGCTACAGTTCAACTATACAAACAATAAAAATTAGTAAGGACTTCAAATGGATGCTTTGGATCTATTGCTCAACAGACGCTCTATCGCAAAACTCTCTGATCCGGCACCTGAAGGTGTAGCGTTAGAAAACATTATCAAAGCGGGTTTACGAGCTCCAGACCATGGCGCATTGACACCGTGGCGCTTTGTTATCGCACAAGGCTCAGGGTTACAGAAGCTCTCTGATATTTTGGTTCGTGCGGCACAAGCTGACGAAAGTGAAGAAGCGGTGATTGAGAAAGTAAAGAAAGCGCCGTTCCGAGCTCCAATGGTGATCACTATCATCGCAAAGGTAACTGAGCACGAAAAAGTGCCAGCATTCGAACAACACCTATCTGCGGGTTGTGCTGCGCAAGCAATGCAAATGGCAGCCGTCGCACAAGGTTTTCAAGGCTTTTGGCGTTCAGGCAAATGGATGTTCCACCCTGAAGTGCACCAAGCTTTCGGTCTAGAAGGCGACGATGAAATTGTTGGTTTCCTATACCTAGGTACTCCGGGCTGTACGCCAATGAAAGTACCAGAGCGTGATTTCTCAAAGTTCGTCGAGTTCTTATAGATCTCGTCAGGAAAATAGCTATACAACGAATTGTTGAATGTTAACTGTATAAACAACCAGTTTTCCTTGATTTCTAGGGGCCACATTAGATAATGTGGCCCTAATTGTTTGTAGCATCTGGAAAAACATGTCTCGTCTTATTATTGCTGAAAAACCAAGCCTCGGCCGTGCGATCGCCGCTGCATTGCCTAATCCACAGAAGAAAGACCAAGGGTTTATCAAATGTGGCAATGGGGATGTGGTGACTTGGTGTATTGGACACTTATTGGAGCAAGTTGAGCCGGACGCTTATGACGACCGTTATAAGAAGTGGAACCTAGCCGATCTCCCTATTGTGCCAGAGCAATGGCAGCTAAGACCGCGTAAAACGTCAAGCAAACAGCTCACGGTGATCCGAAAGCTATTGAAGGACGCGACCCAAATTGTCCATGCGGGAGACCCGGATAGAGAAGGGCAGCTGCTGGTGGATGAAGTGATTGATTACTGCAAGGTGTCTAAGGCCAAGAAAGAGTCGATGGACAGGCTGCTGATCAGCGATTTGAACTTACCAGCGGTAAAGCGTGCGCTCTCTCAGATGCGGAGTAACCGCGATTTTATTCCACTTTCTATTTCTGCATTGGCGCGCTCTAGAGCCGATTGGCTGTATGGCATGAACATGACTCGCGCGTATACCTTGCTTGGTCAAAAGGCGGGTTACCAAGGCGTGTTGTCGGTAGGGCGAGTGCAAACGCCTGTACTTGGTTTGGTCGTAAGGCGTGATGAAGAGATCGAAAACTTCATTCCGAAAGATTACTTCACTCTGCATGCGCTGATCCCTTACCAAAACAACGGGCAGAGCTTTGATATTCGAGCGCGTTGGAAACCAAGCGAAGCATGTAAGCCATGGCAAGATGAAGAAGGCCGGGTGCTCAATCGAAAACTGGTTGAGAACGTGGCTCAGCGAATTGCGAATCAACCCGCGACCGTGACGGAATCAGAGCAAAAGCAAAGTAAACAAGCTGCGCCACTGCCTTATTCGTTGTCAGCTTTGCAGATTGATGCGTCTAAGCGTTTTGGTATGAGTGCTCAGCAGGTTCTCGACACTTGTCAGTCGTTGTACGAGAAACACAAACTCATCACTTACCCGCGTTCTGATAGCCGCTATCTACCTAAAGATCATTATTCGCAACGAGAGTCGGTAGTCGATGCTATCGCTAACAATGCGAAAGAGCTGCAAGGTGGTGCTCAAGGTGCGGATCTTTCTCTTAAATCCAAAGCATGGAACGACAGTAAGGTCGATGCTCACCACGCGATAATTCCTACTCCGAAAAAGTCATCGGTGAACGGCCTGTCTGCCAACGAGATGAAAATCTATCAGCAAATCGCTCGTCAGTATCTAATGCAATTCTACCCACCTGCTATTTTTGCCGATGCCAAGCTGGTCTTTGATATCGCTGGTGGCGTGTTCATCGCAAAAGGGCGACAACTTACTAACCCAGGTTGGAAGGTGTTGATGGGGAAAACGGACACCGAAGAGAAGGGCGACGGCACAGATGCGGTTCCTCCATTGGATAAAGGAACCGTGCTGACGTGTCGTGAAGGCGTGATTGGCGATAAGAAAACCGAGCCACCAAAACACTTTACCGAAGCGACGTTGCTACAAGCGATGACCGGTATTGCTCGCTTTGTTGCAAATAAAGACCTCAAAGCTATCTTGAAAGAGACCGATGGCCTTGGAACAGAGGCAACTCGTGCGGGCATTCTAGATACTTTGTTCAAGAGACAACTGTTAACGCGACAAGGTAAAAGCATCCATAGTAGCCCTGCAGGTAGAGGTTTGATTAATGCCTTACCTGAGGACTCGACCTTTCCCGACATGACGGCTCACTGGGAGCATCAGTTGCAAGGCATGGCTGAACGAAACCAAGCGTATCAACCCTTCATGCAAGCGCTAGAAAGTAAGATCGATGGCTTGATGGGTAAGGTAAAAACAGGTGAAGTCCCTGAATCTCTGCGTCATCTTCCTAAAGTTGAAAGACCAGCATTCAAGCGCCGTAAAGGTGGTGGGACAAGGAAGAAGACTTACGCGAAGAAAGGCGCTAAAAGTTAATCAGTTAGAAACTGAAAGCTAACAACACCCATTATTGATATTGGGAATCAATATTAACGACCGACCTTGCGCCCACAACGTTTAAACAGCTGCTGCCAATAATCAACATGGCGGCGAGTTGATGCTCGAAAAGCTTGATGCGCATCTTGGATGGGAAAGTAATAACTGTGCAGTTCAGGTTGCGCGTCAAACATACCAAGTTGCGGGGCTAACTGCTGATAGTAGCCATCTAATTGCGCCATGTACGGCTGAACCTTGTCAATGTATTGCTGTTCGAACACATTATTAAGGTAACGAAACTTAGTCGTGTCTCGCTGCTCACCACAAATTATGTTGGCGTCAAAAGTTGAGAGTTGTTTGGTAATGGTATCAAGCTCAACAGAGGCACGAGATAGTGAGTAGTACAAATCCCCAAGCGTCGAACTCTTCTCTAATCCTTCTTGAACTTCAGTAGTCTTGCCGGAGACGAGCGGTGTGTTTAACGCTCGGTTAATATGCTCTAGGGCGTCCCTTGTCTGTCGGACTTGTTCGCCGATATCAGCACGCAACCACTGACTTCCACGCATTTGAGACTGCATCGCTTCACTGGCATAGATGAGATTCCATTGGTGCAGTGGAAATTGTGCGAGTTTCTGTTGCTCGATTTCTCTGAGTAATTCTACGATCTCTGGTTCTAATTCGTTATTAGATAAACATTGACCAACACCTTCCAGTAGAGCGACTTGATAATCGTAATTTCGGAACTCGTCGGCGACTTTTCCAAGTACGGAGTTTCTTTCTGCAATCAGGTTGAATAATCCGCATTGTCGAAGTTGATAGCTGTCGATAAGCCCGATAGAGAGCGAAGGAACTTCAATAAACAGTTCTCGCTTTCTCGGTAAGCTGTCGAGCTCCCAGTCTTCCTGTATCTCGTCAGCATCTTGCACGTTGGCGATTTTGGCCTGATAGTCGTCGAAGTAGTTCTGTGGGCTGTCATCGAAACATCCAGTGATCACCACGGTCAGACACAACAGTGTTGAACGTACGAGTAAGCTTGAGATCACGCGACGAACCATGTGACGATCCATGTGATCGCTACCAGTCTATTTCGCTACCATCGAAATTAAAGAAGTGACCACTCACTTCAGTATTCGATGACTCTATTACAGTCACAAGGCCTTTAGCTGAAGTCTCTGTATCAATAAGAGCATTAGGGCCGCCCATTTCGGTCTGTACCCACCCTGGATGTAACGCCAACACTGTAAAGCCATTATCGGTTAAGTCGTTACTTAAGCTCTTCACAACTGAATTAAGAGCCGCTTTAGATGAACGATAGATGTAGCCTCCGCCTGATGTGTTTTCAGACATGCTACCCACTCTAGATGAAAGACAGGCGATCTTTTTGACGTCACTACTTTCTATAAGAGGTAATAGAGTCTCGACAAGCTTCAATGGGGCAATTGTGTTGATTTCAAATACGCGACGCCACTCTTCGACATCGGTATTACCCAGACCGTAACCTTTAGGGCCATAGTAGCCAGCGTTGTTGATCAAGATATCAATCGACTCTATTTGCGAGGGGAGTTGTTCTACTGCTTGATAATCGGTTATTTCTAATTGAATGCAGGTCAGGTTGCTACTGTGCTCTGCGAGTGAGAGCAGTTCTGTTGCTGAAGAGGCGTCACGGTAAGTTGCGTACACCTTGTGATTACCTTTCAAGTATTGTTGAGTCAGACTTAAGCCTATGCCGCGGTTCGCTCCAGTAATAAAAATAACGCTCATGGTGATTCCTTTTCAGTTCAATTAGTTAAGTTTGATGGCTTAACACGAGAAAATCAACGCTCCACCAACTGGCTATTAGCATTCCTACAAAAATCATTACTGCTGTCATCGAGCCGCAGATCACACCACAGATGAGTATTACGCTTTTCATTGTTGTCTCTGGAATTAATTAAAGGTAATGATAATTATTATCATTAATTAAGGTTGTCGCCAAGTCTGAGACTGTTATGATTTTGAGAAAGATACGCAATTTACTTGATTATGATTCCTTTAATTTACCACCCAATCTATTCGCAGTTACCTTTACCAGAAGGTCACCGTTACCCAATCAACAAATATCAGTTGTTACACAGTGCTGTTGAGGCGCTAATGGATAGCGATCCACAATGGGGTAATGCATTCGAAATGTTCCAGCCAATGCCTGTTTCGGTAGAACAAGTAAAGCAGGTGCACGATGGTGAATATGTCGATTTGCTGGTTTCTGGAAATTTGCCTGCAGCAAAAATGAGACGTATCGGTTTTCCGTGGAGCGAACAGCTTATAGAAAGAACACTCTATTCAAGTGGTGGAACCTGCTTGGCCGCTGAAATGGCAATAGAGAGTGGTTTAGCGATTCATTTGAGTGGTGGTTATCACCACGCACACCATGATTTTGGTAGCGGCTTTTGTTTGTTGAATGATCTGGTTTTGGCGGCTAAGCATGCGCTGACCTTTGAACATATAGATAAAGTGTTGATCGTCGACAGCGATGTTCATCATGGTGATGGCACAGCGACTCTTTGCCAAGAGAATGACGACATCATTACTTTGTCGTTCCACTGCGACAAAAACTTCCCTGCACGAAAACCGTTGTCTGATTTAGATGTTCCGTTAAGTCGTGAAACAGAAGATGAAGAGTTTTTGCGTTGTTTTGAACAAGTCACTAAGTTAGCGATTGCTCACCATCAACCAGATCTGATTATTTATGATGCGGGGATCGATATCCATCAAGACGATGAACTGGGTTATTTGAATGTTTCGACAAAAGGGATATTTGAACGCGACTGTTTCATGATTGAATTAGCGAAATCAGAGTCTATTCCAATGGCGTGTGTAGTCGGTGGCGGATATCGAACTGAACATCAAGATCTGGTGCCGATTCACATGCAGTTACTCAACGCTGCATTGGCTGTGAATAGCTGAACCGTTGAGCTCCGTGATCTCCAGATACAAAAAAGCCGCTGATTTCTCAGCGGCTTTCTTTAATGTGGTGGAGGGATAGGGATTTGAACCCTAGAACCGCTATTAACGGTTGCCGGTTTTCAAGACCGGTGCTTTCGACCACTCAGCCATCCCTCCAGTGCCGCGAATAATATAGTGGTGTGATTCGCTTGTAAATACCCTTATTAACTGACTGCTTTTTTTATGAACAAGTTTGTGTGTTTTTATATTGTCAGAGTGAAAATATATCGAAAAATGTTTCTGATCGCTTCGACTTAGAGGATTAGATCTCGTTTGAGAAAGGAAGATGGAGATAGGATCTCATACAACAGATGTGAGAAACGTCATTAAGATCGCAGCCTTAGCTTCTTGGTGCTTAGCCACTACTCCTCAGTAGGTTAACTTGCCTTTATTACTCATAAGATTCATAATAAATACATCTTATAGAGTGAAATATCCCAACATGCATATCACACGTTACACTGATTATTCCCTACGCGTTCTGATCTATTTAGCGATCAACAACCAATCTCTTAGCACCATCGGCGACATTGCTAACAGTTATGGCATTTCTAAAAACCATTTAATGAAGATCGTTCAGCAACTCAACCTCAAAGGACATCTGATCGCCACAAGAGGAAAAAATGGTGGTTTGAAACTCAGTTGCCATCCAAGTCAGATCAACATAGGTACGTTAGTTCGAGAGTTAGAAGACAAACGTAACTTGGTTGAATGTTTTGGCGAAGATAATAGCTGTGTTATTACACCAAATTGCCAATTGAAAACAATCTTTGCTGAAGCTCAAGAGTGTTTTTACAAATGCTTAGACGCTTATAGCTTGCAAGATCTCCTCGGCGAAGGGCACAGCTACAAACTAGGGCAACTTTTGGCGGTTGACGTTATTTAAGTAAGCAAGTTTTGTTTACTCACTAGGTTTACGATGATGAAAGATTTAAATCAACCCCCTAACAATGGCGTTTCAATGACGGCATTTTTTGAGCTCGCGTTTCGACCGTTTTTTTTGTTTGCATCACTTTTTAGCGTTGCAGCTCTAGTTGGTTGGGCCGCGTTTTGGAATGGTAGCGCAACTCTGAATGTTTATGGCGGAGCAATGTGGTGGCATATTCATGAAATGTTATTTGGCTTTGCAGCAACTGTCGTGGTTGGTTTTTTACTGACGGCCGTACAAAATTGGACAGGTGTCCGCAGTATTAACGGACGCGGGTTAATGATACTTCTGGCTATCTGGTTGTGTGCAAGAATAGCCATGTTCCTGCCTAATGTCTTTAGCCCTTGGCTGGTGGCTGGACTCGATTTACTGTTTTTACCTATCGCTGTCATTTATCTTGCTCACAATATTGTCAGTGTGAAGCTTTGGCGAAACCTGTTGTTCGTCCCCATTTTATTGCTAATGACTTTTGCCAATGCCGCAATGCACTATGGCGTTTTATTTCAGCAGCCAGTCTTAATTTCACAAGCTAGCACAAGCATGGTGCTGTTGGTGACCCTAGTCATGTGCATTATGGGTGGGCGAGTCTTTCCTATGTTTACCGCGAATGGCACACAGACACCACGAACCCCTGCATTACCATGGCTTGAAAAGCTGAGCATCGTGAGCACGATTTTCGCCGTTGTGTTGAGCTTTCAGATAGTTCCAGTTCCACAAGATATCGTTGCTAGCGTGTTTATTGTCAGTGGCCTGGCAAATGCGGTTAGGGCGGTAAGGTGGAAAATATGGGTCGCTTTTAAGACTCCTCTTGTGTGGTCTTTACACTTAAGCTACTGGGCCATTTCGTTAGGATTGGTTTTGTATGGCGTTTCGATCATTTCGTCATTGGTCACACAATCACAAGCGATTCATGCCTTAACCGTGGGTGGAATGGGGGTGATGATCTTATCAATGATCTCACGCGTCTCTCTAGGACATACAGGTCGAGCTATTGCGATTGGTAAAATAATGACTGCGGCGTTAATTGCCATTGTTTTTGCCTTTATTGTTCGAGTATTTGGTGGATACTTTACCAATAATATTGTCTCTATCATCACCTTATCGAGTGCTCTGTGGGTTGTCGCGTACAGTTGTTTCGTTGTGTTGTACTTACCAATTTTAATAAAACCAAGGGCTTAAATACCTCAAGACACCAAGCAGCCAATTTGGCTAATATTAAAGTTGCATTTAAAATGCATCTTTAATATTATGACCTTAATGAGTTACTTAAATACAATCAAAGAGAGCATAATTATGAGCTGTTGTGGCGGATGTGGTGGTTCAAACCACGAAGAAAAAGCAAATGAAGCTGAACAAAAAAAACAAGCAGAGCAGCAAGATACTAAGCAAGAAAACGCTTAATTAGATCTGCACTCAAGCCAAATTTAAAAATCCAGAGACTTCGATGAAGCCTCTGGATTTTTTTATCGTTATGTATTCACAATCAGAATCTGAAGAAACCTAGGGCACTATTCCAATAAACATCCCCCAATTCTTCAAGTTACTTGGTCATGCATTGGTGGCGTAGGTCTACATGTGTATTGGCAGGGATGTTTTGTTGCAACAGTGACGTCGAATTTCGATAGGTCATAAAGGTAAAGAGTCAGTTACCTATGCTATATGTTTAAATACAACAGAGCGGTAATAGGCTTGAAGTTGCCGTGAGAAACAGGTTTAAGTCAGATTCCGATAGTTAAGGACTTTGACTGGTTGACTAACTGACTCTTAGATTCGATTAACTTTACGCTAGATGCAAAAAAGCCGCTGATTTCTCAGCGGCTTTCTTAAATGTGGTGGAGGGATAGGGATTTGAACCCAACCACCAAAAAATTAAATGCTTATTTTACAGCAACTTAAATGGAGCGTCGAAAATTATTTTAATCGTTTGTCTTGTACAGATTAAACCTTACTTCACCTTTTAACGTCAAGATATATCATATTGACATGTTAGTAAGTTAGTTACTGAGCTAACTTACTAACTTTGTCCTTCGGACTGAGTCACTGGCACACTTTTGGACATAAATGTGTCAGTGGCTTTACTAATTTAGAAAAACATGAATTAGCTCAAGTATGGCAATCTTCTAGCTTGCTGACCAACCCCACCTTTCCACTACAGTTTCAAATTCACTGTAACTACGATAAATCATTGTTTAATCACAGTTTTAACCAAAGTTAAGAGCACATTTAGTGAATCATAAATTGCTCAGAAACCATCACAAACTTTCAATCGCCAGCGAAAGCATATCGCCTTGATCAGGTGTCAAAAATCGCCGATACGGGCTTCTGAGGGACAGGAAGGGGCAAAATCAGGGGCTAACTATAATGGGCACTTAACGAACTACTTTTTAAGTGATTATTTACTTTGCGTACTCGGTTTAAATCGTTATGACAGTTCACTGAACTTTTTCCTTGTATGTTATGAATTTACCCCCATATGGTATTTAGCGTTGCAAATTTTTGTGCGTGTTGTTGTGTAAGGGATAATATGTCTGAACAAAATTTTTTATGTACGTACTCTGTGAAAACAAGAGAACAAGAGACTCTTTCAGAAGAAAAACAGGCTCAAGGTAATGCGGATCGTATAAGGCGAGATATTAAAGATCTTGATGAGTGGGATAATGTAGAAGATATAGAAACCACATTTACAGGATGTTTAAATTTGAGTGGTTCGATTGCACAAAAAAGATCTGAAGCGAAGTCTATCATTAAGTCTAAAATGCGTGAGATAGTTGATGATTATGATGCTTATTGTGATGTCGATATTGAATGTGCATTTATGGTTGATGGATTAGGTAAGATAATTAAATTCTCAATTTAAATTATTTAACATCTCCCTGTAAATCTAATCCTGAAAGGTCGCTATTATGCGGCCTTTGTTGTATCTGGACGTTACATGATCACGTCCGTTCGGTACAGATTTAACGTAACAGTCGTTCTATGCACCATGAATGAAGGCCTGCCACTGGCAGACCTTCTGCGTTGTTCGACTCAGAAAGCGACATTAGGAAATGTATAGTAAAGCAGTATTAGCGGCCCGTGAATGAGCTTCCGCTCAAAATGAAAATGGGGCACAAAAGTGTTAACAGTGATCGTGCTGGCACTGTGATCACAGTTTATGTTCTAGCCCGTTGAACTGAGATTAGTAGAGGTAAGTTGAATCCTTAGTCGTTTGTATGGAAAGCAGGTAAGAATTCGTGAGGTCTTCCTACTTCGGATAAGCTGAGACGTCGTGCTTAACATAATAGATACATCCAAGCACAAGACATTTGAAACACTTCCGTACAAGTCGGCCTTTTCACTGAAAACAACCCTAATGGTATGCTTTGCATCATCTTTTTTGGTTTAGAATTAGAGTATATTCATTTGATAAGCATGTAATTTAATATGGGTATTCCTCTTGTATATCAAAAAACTGACTGTCAAAAACTTCAAGAAGATAGAAAAAGGTGTCTTCGATTTTAACGAGAAAGTAAACATCCTAGTTGGCGATAATGATTCAGGGAAAACTACCATCCTTGAAGCACTAGAACTTGTCTCTAGCTCCAACTACAGAGGCAAATCAATAAATTCATCACTATCGCCTCACCTCTTCAATGGCAATGCAGTCAAGACATACCTTGCTGGAAACAAATCCAAGCAAACACTGCCTGAAATTCTTATCGAAATGTATATTTCCGATTGTCCAGAATATAGAGGCAAGAACAACTCACAAAATAAAGAAGAGGAAGGAATTTACATCAAGATATGCTTCGATGATGACTTGACCAGCACGTATGACGAGTTCCTCAAAAATGCAGCGTCAATTGATAGCGTCCCAACAGAATTCTACAAAGTCGAATGGTTTAGTTTCGCTTGGGAACCGATTAAGTTTCTAAATCGAAAGGTTAAAGGTTTATTCATAGATCCAACGAGACTTCATCCTACTTATGGCAAGACACAGTACCTATCGAATATCATCAACTCCTCTCTATCAAAAGAGCAGCAGGCATTATTAAACTTAAACTACCGTCAGTTGAAACACTCATTTGAACAACAGCAACAAATACAAGATATAAATAACAACCTTGATGCAACCAATCAAGTAACAGAGCAAAATCTATCAATAATTGCAGATACTAATTCAAGTACAGTGGAGTCAGGTCTCCAACTTGCTGTAGACGACATTTCATTTATTCATACAGGTAAAGGCGAACAAAACAAGATTCAAATTAAACTTGCTCTCCTAAATAAAGGTGGAAATGTTAACTTCATAACAGTAGAAGAACCTGAAAATCACCTCTCTCATACAAATCTGAGTGTATTGATTAAGTTCATTTCAGATAATAGTGCCAACCAAGTCTTTATTACAACTCACAGTTCTTATGTTCTAAATAAGCTTAGTCTCAACAACCTATGTTTGATTGCTGACAATTATCTGATGCTCAAAGACATTGACTCTACTACAGCCAAAACACTGCAACGCCTGCCAGGATACGACACTTTAAGGGTAGTGCTATCGAAAAAGGTTATTCTTGTCGAAGGCCCTTCTGATGAATTGCTATTGAAAAAGAAATACTTACAAGATAACGGTAAATTACCAGAAGAAGATGGAATCGATATCATTGTTGTTCGTGGCATTGGTTTTAAACACTACTTGGAAATCGCCAAACATGTTGGAACCAGAGTAAATGTGGTCAAAGATAATGACGGCTCTTATGAAAAAAACATCACTAAATATGCTGAAAATTACCAATACCCCAACATAGCTTTTTTCTCCGAAAATAATGACGAACTTAAGTCTCTTGAGCCATCACTAATTGAAGCGTCCTCCAAGGATGAGGACACACTAAAAAGGTTCGCAAAAATCGCTTTGTCGACTGTTACATTCAATCAACTAGATAAGATAGACAACTTAGATAAACAAAAAGAATTCTTTATTGCAGTTTATGTCGGTGAAAACGGAGATAAAAACAATGGCTCTAAGAAAGTAGATTCAGCCATACGCATTTTCGACAGTCAAGAGGACATTCAATACCCTGAGTATCTAGTGGAGGCTTTGAAGTTTGACTAAAAAATTATTTATTGCATGCGCAGGAGCAGGCAAGACTACACAAATAGTCGAGGAATCAATCGCGCTCACTGAAGCAGGAACTAAGGTACTGATTATTACCTATACTCGTAGCAATCAAAATGAATTGCTTAAGAAGTTTGAAGAACTTGGAGGACGGCACAACGAACTATTCGTTGTAAAAGGCTGGTACTCATTCATTCTAGAGGATGTTATTAGACCTTATCAACAATGCATATTCTCTAAGCGCATAGATGGTATCTATCTAAACAGCAACAACCCGCACATGAGAGAAGGTCGCAATATTTTTGGCAGAGGAGAGAAGGTTGGTGCGCTATACAATCCAAAACACTACTTAACATCAAAAAATCAAGCCCATACTGAATTCATCGCGAAACTAGCATGTCGAATAATCAAAACATCTAAGGTAGACATATCTGAGCGTATTGGAGCTATCTATGGCCGCATTTACTTAGATGAAACTCAAGACTTTGCAGGTTGGGACTTTGACCTAATTAAACTGCTCACTAAATCAAAAGAGCTTGAGATTCATGCTTTGGGAGACTTTAGACAAACCATCTACCACACATCCTCAAAGCCGAAAAAGCCAGCTTCTAGTGCAGAGAAGCGAGTTGAGTACGTCAAAATGGGGTTTGAGATTGAAGAAATGAATAATTGTAGGCGGTCAGTCGCTTCTGTTTGTGCTTTTGCAGACACTGTACATGCGGGTGAAGGCTATACTGCGACAGTATCCAAAGTTGATACACCCAAAAATGTTTCCCACACTGGTATACATTACGTAGCGCCTAAGAATATTGATCTATACATCAAACAGCATAACCCATTGATACTAAGGCACTCTGCAAATTCAGGGAAAATGCTCGATAAGTACGACAACTTAATGACATTTGGAGAATCTAAAGGAAAAACAACAGAGCATGTGCTTATTCACCCAACCGAACCATTTATCAAATTCCTTAAAGGACATGCAAAGCCGTTTGGAGCAAGTGCAACAGCAACAAGTCAAAACAAGCTATATGTGGCTATAACTAGGGCACGGTACAGCGTTGCGTTTATTGTTGAAGAAGACCACTTCAAAGGTATGCTTTGGCAACCAACTGATATATGGCGATGAAGAATCATCACCATTGATAAACGCTTCACTCGGAAAATAGGTCTTTTACATTCAGACCTTTACTAGCATAAATATCTAGGGTTATTTTGTTTTTTCGTCGAGTCTACTGATAGTTTTATCTAAAGCACTTTGGGGCATTTCTGTGTCAGGGTAACCTGTCGGTTTGGTTCGTTTAATTTTGGTCTTCATGGCTTGCCATAGTCGGGAGTTAAGAGGCTCGCCT
>NZ_JBFRLX010000187.1:24177-24424 GCF_041470165.1 Vibrio sp. 10N.286.46.A8 | reverse complement strand
TGAACTTTCTAGTACCGCGAGTGAGGTTAGCCAGAATGCAGCTAGCGCAGAGAGCGCTGCAACTGGGGCAACGACAAATGTCAAAGATGGCAGTGTTTCACTCGATGCATCAGATGATATATCACGAAAAGTTGAAGACTCGATCGAAGAAACATCAAACATCGTTAATCAATTGCAAGAGTACTCGGTAGAGATCGGTAGTGTGATTGAAGTGATCAATTCAATTTCTGAGCAAACTAACTTACTT
>NZ_JBFRLX010000187.1:0-23393 GCF_041470165.1 Vibrio sp. 10N.286.46.A8 | reverse complement strand
GAGCAAACTAACTTACTTGCGTTAAATGCAGCCATTGAAGCCGCTCGAGCGGGAGAGCAAGGCCGAGGCTTTGCGGTAGTTGCAGATGAAGTTCGTTCTCTTGCCGCTAAAACACAACAATCAACGGTCGATATTCAAGAAATAATATCTCGCCTTCAGGCTCAAGCGAAAGATGCGAACCAATTTATGCAATCCAACCTTTCGTTAGCAGAAGAATCTAGACAGTATAGCGAACAGCTTCGTGCTGCATTCGCTTCTATCACTGACTCTGTACAACTAATATCTGATATGAACACACAAGTAGCCACAGCGTCTGAAGAACAATCAGGCGTAACACAAGATATTTCACAAAATGTTTCTCTGACCTTTGATATTGTTCATCAAAATGTTTCAGGAATTGAGCAGAGCAAACAGGCAAGTGAAGAACTCTCTTCATTAGCTGTTAAGCAAAAAGACTTGCTGAGTTTTTTCAAAATCTAACGTTATAGTAAAATAGATAAATAAGCTTCTAACGCCACTATTTGTGGCGTTTTTCTTTTCAAATGAACAAACAAAAAGAGCAGCCAAATAGCTGCTCTTTTTCTTTTGAATTTTATTTTCTAGTTTTTTAAAGCAATTCTGAGACCACATCAGCTAACTGATGAAAGGTTTCAAGACGTGACGAGCTTGGTCGCCATACAAGGCCTATGTCTCGGTATGCTTGTTGGCCTGGCGGGTCGATCACCACTAAATTCTGATTTTGCAACAAACCATGATCGATCGCCATTTGTGGGATAAAGGTGGTTCCTAAACCATTTGCCACCATTTGTACCAACGTATGTAGGCTTGTGGCGGTGAACGGGTTTATCTTCTCTTTGTCGGTTAGCTTACAAGCTGATACCGCGTGCTCGGTTAAACAGTGCTCGTTCTCCAACAAGAATACAGATTCGTCTGGCAGGTCATCATATTTAATCGGAACACGAATACCATCGGCTTGATTGCGGCTGATTACCATTCTGAAAGGGTCTTGCCCAACAACTTTGCTCTCCATGTTGTCGATATCGACAGGCAAAGCCAGAATCAGTACATCCAACTCACCATGACGCAACGCAGCCAAAAGGTTAGTTGTCGTGTCTTCCCGTAATAACAAGTTCAATTGTGGAAAACGTTGGTTCGCTTCTTGTACCAAATCGCACAATAGGAATGGAGCAATAGTAGGAATACACCCTACTCGCAACTGCCCTTGCATCGCGTCTCCATTACATAGATTTCCGAGCTCAACCAAGTCTTGCCCTTTCGCCAATAACTCTCGACCATGCTTAACCACCAGCTCACCCGCTTGAGTGAAAACCAATGGGCTCTTTTTATCTTTCTTCTCATAGAGAGGACAACCAATGAGTTCTTCCAGGTTTTGAATGCCTTTACTTAGTGTCGATTGACTCACGAAGCAGCGATCCGCAGCGTCGCTAAAGTGGCGAGTTTCGTGAAGAGTAACAAGATAGTGAAGTTGCTTAAGACTTGGCCATTTATTCATGAAATTACTTTGTAATATGAGTAGGATAACTTAAGTGAAGGTCATTTGACCTAAGGAACGGACAAAGAATAAGCTTATCGCTTTTTTCGATTAACTTAATCTATTTAATTCGCTTTTTTCTATAGTACCGATTGTACTATAGTTTGTCCCGTAGAAACGGAGCCCAAACAAAGATGTGTTGGGCCAACTAATTTTTTAGGAGATTCCAAATGGTACTAGTAGGTCGTCAAGCCCCTGACTTTACTGCAGCAGCTGTTCTAGGTAACGGTGAGATCGTTGATAACTTCAACTTCGCAGAATTCACTAAAGGTAAGAAAGCGGTAGTTTTCTTCTACCCACTAGACTTCACTTTCGTTTGTCCTTCAGAGCTAATCGCTTTCGACAACCGTCTAGAAGATTTCCAAGCTAAAGGCGTTGAAGTAATCGGTGTTTCTATCGATTCTCAATTCTCTCACAACGCATGGCGTAACACTGCTATCGCTGATGGCGGTATCGGTCAAGTTAAATACCCTCTAATTGCTGACGTTAAGCACGAAATCTGCAAAGCATACGATGTTGAGCACCCAGAAGCAGGCGTTGCTTTCCGTGGTTCTTTCCTAATCGACGCAGACGGCCTTGTACGTCACCAAGTAGTTAACGATCTTCCACTAGGTCGTAACATCGACGAAATGCTACGCATGGTAGACGCACTAAACTTCCACGAGAAGAACGGTGAAGTATGTCCTGCACAATGGGAAGAAGGTAAATCAGGTATGGACGCATCTCCACAAGGTGTTGCTGCATTCCTATCTGAGCACGCTGACGACCTAAGCAAGTAATTACCTCTTAAGCCCGAACTCAACGCGGGTTAATGGTTGGAAGACTCTCTATAAAGAGAAATAAAGCATAAGCTAATAGCGCAAAGCGCACCGCCAATCAGTTAAGAAGTAAAGTCCTATTAAAAGCCCGAAGTTAACGCTTCGGGCTTTTTTCATCTCTCTCCGACGACAATTCTCTACCTAAACCGTCTCTGCAACATTTAATAGAGGCAGTTACAAGAACAAACTTTACCCCTATTTTCCTCTGCTACCACCTATTCATATCCGTATCTAGGTTGTTATGATTTCGTCCGTATCTTTTTGAACGGATAAATACGATGAACACCGAAATTGAAGTCTGTATCGATAACTTAGAATCTCTATATAACGCACTATCTGGTAGCGCGAATCGAATTGAGCTTTGCTCTTCATTAGCACTTGGCGGGTTAACTCCAAGCTTCGGAATGATGAAGCAAGCGGCAAAAATTTCGTCCGTACCAGTTTATGCCATGATACGACCGAGACAAGGTGACTTCATATTCGATTATGACGATATACTCTGTATGCTGGAAGATATTGAAGCTTGTGCGAGAGCAGGGTTGAATGGCGTCGTTCTGGGTGTACTAACACCTGATGGTGAGATTGATATGTCTGCAATGCAAATTCTCTCAAGCAAGGCTCACCAACTCAAACTAGCAATCACCTTCCACCGTGCAATCGACCAGCTTCAGGATTATAAAGTAGCGTTAGAGCAGATTATTGAGCTTGGATGTGAAAGAATCCTGACGTCAGGGCTTGCTATTAATGCAGAGCAAGGCATCAATGTGCTCGCAGATATGGTCAAACAAGCCGATGGCAGAATCGATATAATGGCTGGTGCAGGCGTCAACGCAACGAATGCCAAAATGATTCAAAGCTCCACCCAAGTACCTGCACTTCACCTTTCAGGAAAATCAACAAGACCCAGCCTAATGGAAAGCAATTCAAGCGCTCAAATGGGCAGTAATGATGTTGATGATTATCAGATACCAGTAACTGATGCGAATAAGATATCCAATGTGAGAGCTGCCCTCACCGCTTAGGGTAATCGTCACTAACACAAATCCAGAGAACCACGCTGACGAATCTAGCGGACTGGCGTATATTAGAGTTAATAGCACAGAAAATTTTCATGGACAGATATGGCTAAAGACTTATTCAGCTCTCTTGATTTAAACCTGTTACGAACATTTCTTATTGTTTATCAAGAAAAAAACACCAGAAAGGCTGCGGAACGTTTATTCGTTTCTCAGCCAGCGGTTAGCCAAGCCCTACAAAAGCTAAGACACCACTTCAACGATGACCTTTTCGTAAAGGTTCATGGAGGCTTACAACCTACGGCATTTTCAGAGCAGCTCACCAATCAAATAAAACCATTCATGGACGGTCTATCTATCGCGGTTAATACATCAAACACTTTTGATCCGAAAGAGATCGATTACACGTTGAAAATAGCCCTATCTCCAGTGGTGCTTTCTTGTCTGTCTGGCTCACTTTTTAAAGATATAAAAGCGCAAGCACCAAACGCTAAACTAAAGCTTGTTCCATGGTCAAACTCGTCTGTCTCAGATATACAAAAAGATGAGGTTTTGATTGGAGTAAGCTACTTAGGAGAAAAGACAAGTAAAGAAGTCTATACAAGGCAGCTCATTGAATTAACAGGACGTATATTTGTTAGGAAAGATCACCCTTTAAAGCAAGACACCGTGACTCCAAATGACATGGCAGGGTACGAAATCGCATCTTTAGTAACACCAGGTTGGAATGACAATTTTAGCTTAGCGTCTCAGATTCTAACCGACCTTTCCATCGAGCATCGTATCGGTTTTCGCAGCGAATTGGTCATGGCTCTAATCGATGTCATTCAACATACTGATATGTACATGCCCCATTCCAACCTTTTCCCAGTAGAAAACTATCCGACATTACGCGGGATAGATGTCTCAGTCGACGGAAAAACGCTGAAAACTCCGGTCTATAGTTATATACACATTAAAAATCGAAACTCACCTTTAACAAATTGGCTTTCAAAACTCATAGAGCAAGTTTTATCAGAACAAGTACAAAAGTAAGTTCGATTAAAAGTTATATATTGTATTTTACTCTTCCGGACGCCAGCTCAGTGCGCTAGCAATAGTACCGATAACTAATGTGTCTTTTTCAGCGTCATTAAGTTCAGGTAACATCTGTAGCGTTATCATTCCATTTGTCTGTGCAGCCGCTACTTCTTGCGAAGCGTGTTTAAAGCTATACCCTAGTGGTTTTTCTACCGACATTAAAAGGTCTTTACTTGAATGGACAGTTTCTACGTCATATTTATTCGCCCCAACTCGGATGTAGCCAGCTTCTTTCTTTTCTAAGCTAACACTGATCATCCCAGATTGAGGCTCTAAAACGAACTCTCCTATATTCTCATTGCTTTGAGATACAGAACAGCGGTAAGGTTTATTGCCACCAAAATCAACACCCATGTAGTTAACTGAAGTGCCACCGCCAGAACAGACTAAGTTCCACACTTGGCCATTATCGACTCTAGTGATTTCAGCAGCCAGCTCACCCTCTTTGAATGAAACAGTCTCAAACCATGTTGAACCTGATGAATCTCGGCTATATTTACCTTGGTACATACCTGCAATATCAAACGTCCCTTCTTGTCCTAACCCCCAAAAATCACCATCAGTTTTAACCATGAGTTCTGGCTGCTGATTAACCGCATCTGATTTGTCCATGATGGCAACGCTGCCGCACGCAGTTAACGCGAAAAGAGGAGTCACAACGAAAAGAAACTTCTTCATACTGATATCTACCTAAAAATAAATGTAAGGGAAAAATTCAGTAGAAGAATAAATTAAAGATAAGTAAGAATATAGCGAGCATCAATGAGCTATATCGATACTATCGTTATTTTTCTCATGTGCCTTAAACAAATACATTACAGAACATCAGCTTATGTTTAGACACTTCTATCAAGCTCGTTTTGTAAGGCTACGTAAGACCCAAAGATCACGTGTAATGATCACCCCTGCTGATAAGCAAGCATTATCACAGAGATAACCAATGCGAATTAGCCTGCTCTTTCAAAGCCCATATAATGATCACCGTTAGCCAGTGATTTCACTGGGTTCACGCATGGATCGACCTAATGCTAAGGAGAGCGCAAAATTACCTCGGTGGTACCATGAAATTTAAAACACTGCTTTTAGCTTCAGCTTTATTCTCAACCTCTGCACTTTCAAATGGTCTTCACTTATCTCCTGAACTAAAGATTGGTTCTTATCATGGCTTTGGAATACAAGCAGGCATTACTGATGTGGCGAATCTAGGTGCGGTTTACCTGAGCTATTCTCACCTATGGTATGACAGCGATCGATACGATGAGACTGTCGATGCATACCGCGTTGGTATTCAAAATATGTTTGGAAGCAACCAGAACCACGGCTTTCAGGCGGAGATTGGTGTAGCGAGTTATGACGGAACAAAGACGCGCAACGGCGAAATTGAAGAGAAGACAGCACATGGATTAAGTCTTGGTGGAGCCTACGTTTACCAAGCAACACCAATACTTGGGCTACGTGCTGGTGTTGATATGAATATTTTTGATCACAATAAGACCTTTGTGCCTTACGACACAACAATCAACCTTAACCTTGGTGCAATTATTCGGTTCTAAAGTTAATACCTACTTCAGTGCGTCATCTAGGCTTTGATCACCAAGGTGGCGTACATCTTTACCTTTCACAAAGTAGATAATGTATTCACAGATATTTTGGCAACGATCTCCCACTCGCTCAATCGCACGAGCTGACCACATCACTTGCAGGATATTGGGGATGTTCTTAGGATCCTCCATCATGTACGTCATCAACTGACGAATCACAGCTTCATATTCCGCATCCAACTTATCATCAAGTTTGTGAACTTCTGCCGCAGCATCGACATCCATACGAGCAAACGCATCTAATACTTGGTGAAGCATGGTGATTGCCTGGCGACAAAGAGGCTCTAATGAGACATGAAATTTTTGCTCTTTGGTCGAAGGAATCTCGATCGCGCCTTGAGCAATTTTAGAGGCAACATCGCCAATACGTTCTAAGTCGGTAATGGTTTTGATGATCGCCATAATCAAACGCAGATCTTTTGCGGTCGGCTGACGCTTCGCAATAATACGAGTACATGCTTCATCGATTGAAACTTCCATCGCATTCACTTTGTGGTCATCACGAATCACTTTCTTGGCCAGTTCCGCGTCATCTTTATGCAGAGCTTGCATCGCAAAGGACAACTGCTGCTCTACCAATCCACCCATGGTTAATACGTGTGTACGGATAGATTCTAATTCGACATTAAACTGTCCTGAGATGTGGCGACCAAAATGCATGTCAGCTCCTTAAAAGAAATGAATAAAGCCGTTTATTTCAGAGTGACTTAGCTCTAGATGGCACGAACTTAAACGCTAGCCATACCTACCAGTAATGTAGTCTTCCGTTTGATTTTTCAATGGAGACGTAAAAATTGAGTCCGTATCTGAGTACTCGATCAATTTGCCCATATGAATAAAGGCAGTATGGTCACTCACACGCGCCGCTTGTTGCATGTTATGAGTAACAATAACCACGGTGTATTGGGTCTTCAGTTCGTTGATCAACTCTTCAATCGTCAAAGTAGAAATCGGATCGAGTGCCGAGGTCGGCTCATCTAATAAAAGCACTTCAGGTTCGATAGCAACCGCACGAGCGATAACCAAACGCTGCTGTTGACCACCCGACAAACCAAAGGCGTTCTCATGCAAACGGTCTTTCACTTCATCCCATAACGCAGCTGCACGCAGAGAGCGCTCAACCGCATCATCAAGGTCTCGACTGTTGCTCACGCCTTGTAGCCTCAAACCATAAACCACATTCTCATAGATAGATTTAGGAAAAGGGTTCGGTCGCTGAAATACCATGCCGACACGGCGTCTTAAGGTCGCAACATCCACTTTAGGGTGATACACGTTCTTGCCATGAAGCTTCACTTTTCCGGAAACCTTACAGCCTTCAACAAGATCGTTCATGCGATTAATGCAGCGCAGAAGAGTCGACTTACCACACCCTGATGGACCGATAAACGCGGTCACCTGCCCCTTAGGGATCTGCATTGAAATATCATCGAGAGCTTGGCTCTCTTTATAATAAAGATTCAGCCCTTCAATCGAGATAGCGATTTGCTCATCTTTCAGGTTGTGTACATCAAGTGGTGCTTGGTAACCCAAGGTTTCATTAATCGAGAACATCTAATCTTGTCCTAAGGTTCGGTATTTTTCACGCAAGTTATTACGGATATTGATAGCGGTTAAGTTCAACCCAACAATCACCGTAACCAGTAAAAATGAAGTCGCATACACTAAAGGTCGTGCTGCTTCGATATTAGAAGTTTGAAAACCAACATCATAGATATGAAAGCCTAAATGCATGAACTTTCTTTCTAAATGTAGGTATGGAAACTGACCATCCACTGGCAAACTTGATGCTAATTTCACTACACCCACCAGCATAAGTGGGGCAACTTCCCCCGCAGCTCTCGCGATTGCCAATATCAAACCGGTGATAATCGCAGGGCTTGCCATCGGTAAAACAATACGCCAAAGCGTCTCAAATTGAGTAGCCCCAAGCGCTAATGAACCGTGCCTCACGGAACTAGGAATACGCGTCAAGCCCTCTTCCGTAGTTACAATAACAACGGGTAATGTTAATACCGCTAAGGTCAGAGCAGACCATAATAGGCCCGGTGTACCAAATGTCGGAGCGGGTAATCGCTCTGCGTAAAACAAGGAATCGATTGAGCCACCGATGGTATACACAAAGAATCCTAAGCCAAATACGCCATACACAATCGACGGTACACCCGCTAAGTTAATCACGGCAATACGAATCAAACGTGTTAGTGCATTGTTTCTTGCATATTCATGAAGATATATCGCAGCAACTACGCCAAGTGGCATCACTACGATCGACATGAGAATAACCAGCAACACAGTGCCGAAAATTGCAGGAAACACCCCACCTTCAGAGTTTGAGTCTCGTGGATTTTCTGATAAGAACTTCCAAACTTGTTTGCCCCAATGCCCAACCTTTTCAAGATAAGACATATTATTCGGGTACCAATAATCCAAGATATGACTGAGCGAAATTTCAACCTGCTCTCCTGTCATATCTTCCACCAACAAGCTTTCGACATTGAGCTGTGTTCTAAGATGCTCAAGCTTTACTTCAGCTTCCGCTAACTGGCGATTTAGTTCCAGTTTAGTTTGAGTGTAGGTTTTAAGGTATTCATCGCTCACTGACTCATTGAGTTCAAGCTTACGTTTTTCTAAGCGCAGATTTTCCAATTGCCAGCTGATATTACGGATTTCTTGGTTCACAACACGCGACGTTTCTTTACGCAACGTATCAGCGAACGCCAAACCTTGTTCGAGCTTTTGATCTATGTTCGAATCAAAAGTGCCAGAAGCGGTTTTAAAACCCACCGGTTTACCAAAGAAATAACCACCTCGACTTCGTTCAATCACAATCCAATCAAGCGGCGTTGTTGGTTCACGTAAGTTAACATCCAGAATGGAAACAAAATCCGCAGGGTACAGTTCTCTGTTGGCGACTTTGATACTTAAGCGCTGAATTAGTCCCGTCGACAAATTTTGAGGCGACAACAGGTCGTGTACTTGTGGAACTTGCTCTATCGGGATGTATTTACGTTCATACAACTGGCCAATCAATACGTCTTGTTTTGATACGGTTTCGTCCAGATCAACCACTAACGATAAGTCTTTGGAGTCGACTTGCCATTGATACAAAGGAGCAGGCCAAAAATAGGTTAAGCCCTTCCAGCCAATCAACAGCATTAGGCCAAGAACAGAAAGCATACTGATGCTCACCGCCCCGCCCGTAAGCCAGATCCACGGAGATCCCGATTTAACCCAAGATAATAATGACTTCAATTTGTTCATCATGATCGACCTTGCTCTTGACGTGCTGAAACCAAGAAACAGCCAAGTTCGCGAGATACGCTAGTCACGCTAGTCACGCTAGTCACGCAACGAAAAGCCATTGAGACACATTGAGGTGAACCTTTAAAACTACAGCGCACGATATTTATCTCTCAATCTTTGTCTAACCCACTCTGCGACTGAGTTCACCGCGAACGTGAAAATAAACAGCAAGAGTGCCGCTAAGAACAGCAAGCGGAAGTGAGAACCACCGACCTCTGATTCTGGTAGTTCAACAGCAATCGTTGCGGATAGCGTCCTCATCCCTTCCAAAATATTCCAATCGAGAATTGGTGTATTACCTGTAGCCATCAAGACAATCATGGTTTCGCCAACCGCTCGCCCTAGCCCCATCATGACCGCTGAAAAGATACCTGGGCTAGCCGTCAATAACACCACATAAATAAGGGTCTGCCACGCCGTCGCACCCAACGCTAATGAGCCATCGGATAAGTGCTTAGGCACCGAGAAAATAGCGTCTTCGGCGATAGTAAAAATCGTTGGGATGACAGCAAAACCCATAGCAAAACCAACCACCAGCGCATTGCGTTGGTCAAAGTCGATGCCATAACTAGCCAAGAAAGTACGAATATCACCACCAAACAACAAGGCTTCAATGCTGTTTCCACCAGCAAAGACAGCCACCACCGTAATCACCAGTACCGGGATCAATATTAGGGCATGCCAACCGTTAGAGAAACGACTCGTCACCATCTTCGGCAAGCAGAACCAAACAAACCCCGTCAACAATGTACTCAACGGTAATAACACCATTAATGAAAAGACAGCCGTTAAATGCGTTTCGACAATTGGAGCAAACCAAAGCCCAGCCAAGAATCCGATGATCACGGTCGGAAGTGCTTCCATCAGTTCTATCGAAGGCTTCACCACTCTTCGCATGCGTGGAGACATGAAGTAAGCGGTGTAAATGGCTCCGAGCACAGCAACCGGCACGGCAAACATCATCGCAAACAGAGCGGCCTTAATGGTACCGAACGTAATGGGTACTAAACTGAACTTCTCTTCAAAGTCATCATTCGCCGAGGTTGATTGCCAAACATATTGTGGCTCAGGGTAGCTTTCGTACCAGACTTTTTGCCAAAGCGATGAGAATGATATTTGCGGGTATTCATTATCGACCTTAGCCACACTGATGGTGCCATCAATCAGCGTCGCCAGATGCAGTTCATTGGCAGACATAGCCGCTAATTGTGGTGATTTATCAAATGCTCGCTCGAACAGCGACAGCTTTTCACTAGTCGTATAGTGGCTTTGTAATGTGCCGTTCTTATAGAAGCTATAAAAACCCTTTCTATAAGTATCAGGCAAAATAAATTGCACTTGTTCAGCAAGTTGGAAGTCTCGAATATGGGTCAGGCTACGCTTTTCATCTTTGAGTACATCGAACCACTGAGAAACCTGTCCATCCTCATGCGTAACCAACAGTGAATAAGCTCCAGACAGTAAATCAATACTTTTCACCGAGTGCTTCGCATCATTCAAGCTAAGATCAATCACTTCACGAACATTGAAGCCGCTATCTGATAGCTTCAAAACCACTAAATCCGATTGAGATCGGAGATATAAGGTTTGGCCATCAGGTGTGACTAACAACTGTTGCTGCAAGCCCAACTTATCCGATAGCCATTGGCTCGTCTGAAAAACATACTGACCCGTAACGTCACTTTGGTACCACTTCACTAAGACTCGTTGGTCACTTAGCTGAGCGGCAACCGTGATACCACGTCCATTCTTAGAGAACGCGAATTTTTCGATTGTCGTCCCATTTGACGATTCATCATTTAAAAATGGTTCAGGGAGATCGATTTGCTCAATTTTAGGATCGGCTTCACTGCCCTTTTGCAGCACAGGCGCACTATACTCAGGATAGAAAAAAGTAAGGTTGCTTGCACTATCGGCAAAGGCAAACCAGTTTTCTGATGGGGTATTTCGAGAGAAGGCAACAGGATTGGCTAAAACATTTCGCTCAAAGTAAGAGTGTGTATTTTGAGACTCTAAATCCCAAAACTGCACCAAGCCAGATTTTTCGATAGTAAATGCATGCTGACCGTATTCATCAACAGATAAGGCGATAGGCTTTTCTACAGCAACGGTCTTTACGGCTTGGTCTGTCTCTAAACCAGTATCAGAAAACACCGGTAAAATGACCATCGCCAAGTAGACAAAGATCAATACCAGAGCAGCTAGAACACTGACGGCACCACATGTCACTGAAAAACGGACGAGACGATCTTTCAACCATCTTTTTTTGTCACGCTCTTTCAATGAAAATTGGGCTGAAGCCATCTGTTTATCTACCTTTTTTTAGCTACTGACATAATATGTACGTTAGATGACAATTATATTACAAGTTACGTTAAACAACTGAAACTAATAACAAGTTTGTTGACCATATTTCTTAAAGTAAGATCATAGATTTTGTGAATTTTGTCATTCTAAATTAAAGTAATCAGCTCAATAGCCAGCACTCAAGGATTATCATCTCGATGGAAAAAGACTATGTCACAAAAGAACTTAGCTGGTTATCCTTCAACGAAAGAGTGCTCCAAGAAGCAGCCGACAAGTCAGTACCCTTAATCGAAAGAGTTCGTTTTTTAGGTATTTACTCAAAAAACCTCGATGAGTTTTACAAGGTCCGATTTGCTGACGTGAAACGAAAGATCTTACTTCAAGATCCTCAATTACCTGCCAACTCGCAGAAAACCTTACTCACTCAAATGCAGAGCAAAGCAAGTAAGCTCGATGCTCGATTCCATAAGTTGTATAACGACCTATTGTTGGAACTGGCGCGCAATCGTATTTTTTTGGTCAACGAACAGCAAATCAGCGAAGACCAAAGTGAGTGGATCAAAAAGTACTTTAAGAAAAAAGTGCTGCCACATTTAACTCCGTTTCTCTTGAACGAAGATCGCCAGTTGCTCAATATTATGAAAGACGAGCAAAGTTACTTAGCCATCGACATCGAGCGTGAGGCATCTTCTCAATACGTATTACTCGAAATACCATCAGAAGCACTCCCTCGATTTGTTAAGTTACCAGACACCTCGGGTTCTCAGCGTACTACTTTGATCTTATTAGATAATATAGTTCGATTTTGTTTAGATGACTTACTTAAAGGGTTCTTTGAGTATGACTCAGTGCGTTGCTTTGCTATAAAAATGACTCGTGACGCCGATTATGACCTTCAAGAGAACAATGAAAGCAGCCTATTAGAATCGATGTCTTTAGGTTTAGAACAGCGCTTAACGGCACTACCGATACGTCTTATCTATGAGTCAGAAATGCCAGCTGAAATGCTCAGTTTCTTACAAGTCAGACTAAAACTATCTGACTACGACAGTGTTATTGCCGGAGGTCGCTACCACAACTTCAAACATTTCTCTGAGTTCCCAAGCCTTAACCGACGTGAACTAGTTAATCGCCCGTTACCCGCGATTAAGTGCGCGCATTTTAGCCACCACCCAAACTATTTTGAAGCGATCAAAGCTCGTGACATCTTGTTGCATTACCCTTATCACACCTTTAATCACATCACTGAACTTGTGAGGCAGGCTTCCTTTGACCCGAAAGTAACCTCCATAAAAATAAACGTTTACCGTGTTGCAGAAGGCTCAAAACTCCTTAGCTCAATCATCGATGCGGCACACAATGGAAAAAAGGTCACAGTGGTTGTCGAGCTGCAAGCTCGCTTTGATGAACAAGCCAATATTCAGTGGACAAAGAAACTTCAAGAAGCCGGTATAAAAGTCATCCATGGCATCCCAAGTTTGAAAGTCCACTCCAAACTGCTGCTCATTAAACGGAAAGAAGGCAAGCATACGGTGCATTACGCCCATATTGGCACCGGTAACTTTCATGAAGTAACAGCGCGCGTGTATACCGATTTTTCTCTGCTCACTGCGAATGAAGATTTGACCCAAGAGGTGAGACAAGTCTTTAAGTATATTGAAAACCCTTATCAAAAATCACAGTTCAAACAACTGATTGTGTCACCGAAGAATACAAGAAAACGTCTGTATCAGTTGATAGATAATGAAATACAAAACGCGATGGAGAGCAAGCCTGCAAGCATCACTCTAAAACTCAATAATTTGGTCGACCGAGATATCATTGAGAAGCTCTATCAGGCCAGCCAAGTCAATGTAAAAGTGAGAATGGTCATTCGAGGCATGTGCTCTCTTGTCCCTGGCATACCCAACATCAGTGACCATATTGAGATTGTGAGTGTGGTCGATCGTTTTCTCGAACACCCAAGAGTGATGATCTTTGGTAACGCTGGAAAGCCGAAAGTCTATATATCCTCAGCTGACTGGATGACGCGAAACTTCGATCATCGGATCGAAGTCGCCACTCCAATTTTAGATCCAAATATCAAGCAAACCATTATCGATATCACCGAGTTTCATTTCGATGACAGCAACAAAGCTCGAGTGCTAGACCAATCGATGAGCAACCCTTACATAGAAGCGCCAGCAACCCAACTCGATTACCCGACATCACAACTCTCCACTTACCACTATATTAAACGTATGGAGAAACTTGCTCGCAAGAAGTACAAACAAGAGAAGAAATCATGCCGCTAATTGATAACAAACATTCTCGATGTATTGCCGCTATCGATTTAGGTTCGAACAGCTTTCATATGGTGGTTGCACGAGTATTCGATCAACACCTGCAATTAGTCAGCAGACATAAACAGAAAGTGAGATTAGGCGATGGGTTGGATGAGCATAACTTCTTATCCGAAAGCGCTATCGAGCGAGGTTTGGAGTGCCTCAAGGTATTCGCAGAACGACTAGCGGATTTTGAACTTGATGATGTCAGAGTCGTCGCGACTCATACCCTAAGAAAGGCTAAAAATACCAAAGACCTCTTAGAGCAAGCCAAACCATTGTTTCCTTTTCCAATAGAGATCATCTCAGGTCAAGAAGAAGCTCGAATTATCTACAACGGCGTAGAGCACACTCAAGCAGCTTCCGAATCCAAATTAGTTATTGATATCGGTGGAGGGAGTACCGAACTCGTCGCAGGGCAAGGCTTTACACCCCAAATAATGCGTAGCTTACCGATGGGATGCGTCAGTTTTACTCAGCGCTTCTTTGCCGATGGAGGGCTGACATCACAGCACTTCTCCGATGCTTATGTCTCAGCTACTCGCCTGTTGATGCCATTAATTGAAGAATACAAACAAATCTCTTGGGAAGTTGCCTTTGGCTCATCAGGTACCGCCAAATCAATAAAAGAGGTACTCATTGGCTTAGGGTTCACCGATGGTCTCATTACGCCGCAACGCCTATCCTATTTGCAGAACCACTTATGTGAATTTCCATCATCTAAGGGATTAGACCTTTCAGGTTTAAGCGATGAAAGAAAGCCGGTGTTTGCCGCTGGCGTCACGATTCTTTCAGCAGCTATGGATATGCTAAACATCAATGAATTGCATTTCTCCGATAGTGCCTTAAGAGAAGGGGTGCTTTATGACATGGAAGATCGGTTTAAAGATATTGATGTTCGAACAAGAACCGCCGAAACGCTTGTCTCTCGATACCATGTTGACGTAGTTCATGGCCAGAAAGTCAAAGCACTCGCCCTTTCATTACTGAAACAAGCGCAACCTCAGGTGAGTACTGCAGTAAATAATGAACTTTATGATCTGATTGGATGGGCTGCATTGCTTCATGAAGTGGGACAAAGCATCGCATTCCAAGGCTATCACCGCCATTCAGCTTATCTGCTTAAACATACGACTATGCCCGGTTTCAATACTGAGCAGCAGCGTCTGATCTCAACATTAGTTCGCTATCAAAGAAAAGCGATTAAGCTTAGTGACTTACCGGATCTCACGCTATTCCATACAGGGCAGATAGCGTTGTTAATTCGAATACTGAGGATAGCAATCCTGCTCAATCGACAGCGAAACCAATCGCCAATACCGAATGTAAAATTAACCATTGAGCAAGATGAGAATTGGTGTTTAGAAGGAGACACCATCGATTGGTTAGCTGAAAATCAACTGCTTGATTATGAACTCAAAGAAGAACAACGACGCTGGCAAGATGCTGGATGGTCGTTGAAGCTTGAATGATGCGCCGACAAAATAAAAACAGCCTGCGGCTAGCAAGCTGTTTATACGTTAAGTTTCTACGTTAAGTTTATACGTTAATTGTACCTAAATCAGAGTCCGATTTTTGCCAATTCTTGCTCAGCGAACTCTGACGGTATCGCTAAATAGCCATCTTTCTCTACCAGTTCTTGCCCTTGCTTTGAGAACACAAAAGTGAGGAACTCCCTCTCAACAGGAGAAAGTGGTTTATCTGGGTGCTTATTCACATACACATAAAGAAAGCGAGATAGAGGGTAATCACCGCTCAAGATATTCGTTCGAGTCGGCTCTACATAATCAGAACCATACTCTGCGATAGGAATTAACTTAACACCGGCTACTCGATAACCAATACCTGAGTACCCTATCCCGCTGATTGATGAAGCAACCGACTGTACAACCGATGCAGAACCTGGCTGCTCATTAACTCGGTTCTTAAAGTCACCGCCGCATAATGCGTTTTGTTTGAAATAGCCGTAGGTTCCCGAAACGGAATTACGACCAAACAGTTGGAATCGATGTTTTGCCCACGGTTGGTCAATGCCCAAATCTTGCCAATTATTTAGCGGCTTAGTCGCACCGCAGCGCAATGTCTCTGAGAATATACTGTCAATCTGGTGAAAGTTGAGCCCTTCAATAGGGTTATCACGATGCACAAAAAGTCCAATCGCATCGATAGCGACTCTCAGTGCTGTCGGCTTATAGCCATGCTCTCTTTCAAACGCTTCGACTTCTCGTAGGCGCATTGGACGACTCATTGGTCCAAGGTGAGCAGTGCCTTCCGTTAACGCAGGAGGGGCAGTAGAAGAACCAGAAGCTTGAACTTGAGCGTTCACGTTCGGGTAGTAAGACTTGAACTCTTCCATCCATAATGTCGTCATACCCGCCAAGGTATCCGAACCAACAGACAATAGGCTCCCTGAAATACCCGGCACCTTAGCGTAATCAGGAAGTGAGTCGACACCCTGCTCGGCATGAACTGGGTTAACCAAAGCAAATGTTAACAATAAGCTTACGGGTAAACGCATCCTGCGAGTCAAAAAATTCATGACACGGTCAATCGATTAGGTAGCGTGAAATGGAATCGGCTACCAACGCCAACTTCACTTTGAATTTCTAAATGTGAGTCATGATGGCTAAGCGCATGCTTCACAATCGCTAACCCAAGACCACTACCACCAGTATCGCGTGAACGCGCTTTATCAACACGGTAAAAACGTTCTGTGAGTCGATGTAAGTGTTGTGGTTCAATACCGTCTCCGGTGTCTGACACATCCAAACACGCCCCTTGACTGATTTGGTACCAACGCACCTTAACCGTTGCGCCCGGTGGTGTGTATTTAACTGCGTTATAAACCAGATTCGATATCGCACTTCTCAGCTGATCTTCATCAGCTAGAACTCGTAGACTCTTGTCGATATCAAATTCAAGCTTATGTTCTCGATCACCACTTAAACTTGCGGCTTCTTTTTCAAGAACCTCAAGCATAGCCGGAACATTCACCACTTCATCCAATTCATGCATTGGCGCCGCTTCTATCTTAGAAAGAGTAAGAAGCTGATTGACCAAACTGTTCATGCGATTCAATTGCTCAGTCATCACACCATGAGCCTTAGGCCACATAGGCCCAACGACCATGTCTGGATCTTCCGTCATTTCAAGATAGCCCTGAAGTACGGTCATTGGAGTGCGTAGCTCGTGAGAAACATTAGCGAAAAAGTTACGACGCATGCCTTCTAGCTGTTTTAGCTGAGTAACATCACGTACTACCATGAGGTGTTCGCCCTCGGTATACGGCACGATACGAAGCTCGAGCATGCGCTCCACATTAAGTGGCGACGGCATCTCTAACGGCTCTGAGAAATCTTGTTTATTAAGGTACTTGATGAAGTCCGGCGTGCGGATCAAGTTGGAGATAGGTTGCCCAGAATCGTCTGGCCAGCGAAAGCCCAGTAAATATTGAGCAAGCTTGTTACACCAAACGATGTTTCCTTCACCACGAAACACCACAACGGCATCGGGTAAGGATTCAGCACCATTTCTGAAACGGCGGATAAGGTTGGTCAGTTCTTTTCTTTTACGACGCTGTCTCTGCTGCATACGATAAATACCGTTGAACAGAGATTCCCAGTTTCCAGAACCTGATGGTGGTGTTAAACGCTTTTCATCCCATAACCAAGCGGACAAACGCATTTGATAATGTAGATGCCAGCCGAGCTGCAATACCGTAGCAGCCAGCAGTAACCAAGGTAAGTAGCCGAATATCCAACCGACTAAAACCCAAGGTGCGTAAAAAAAAGCCAGCTCCCAAGCCAGCTTTTTCCAGGTTAACTTTTCAACCATTCAGGACTCCGTAAACTGGGTAGCGAAGCCACATTAAGCCTTTGTAGAAAAACGGTAGCCCGCGCCGCGAACCGTTTGGATTAGCTTATCGTGACCTGCAGATTCAAGTGCTTTACGCAGGCGTCGAATATGTACATCAACAGTGCGATCTTCAACGTAAACGTTGGTACCCCAAACGTTATTCAGTAGTTGCTCTCGACTGTACACTCGCTCTTGGTGAGTCATAAAGAAATGCAGCATTTTGAATTCGGTTGGGCCCATATCAACTGGACCTTCACTTGCGGTAACGCGGTGAGATACAGGGTCTAATTTAAGCCCTTGAACATCTATCACATCTTCCAATGCCGTTGGTGTTACACGGCGAATAACCGCTTTCAGACGAGCGACCAACTCTTTTGGCGAAAATGGTTTGGTAATGTAGTCGTCAGCACCAACTTCTAAACCGCGAACCTTATCTTCTTCTTCACCACGAGCCGTCAGCATCACCACTGGGATGTTGCGAGTTAACTCTTCACGCTTCATGTGCTTGATAAAGTTTATCCCGCTACCACCAGGTAGCATCCAATCTAGTAATACTAGATCTGGGAAAGGTTCACATAGCTTGTTTACCGCTGTATCGTAATCTTCAGCCTCTACTGCTTGGTAGCCTTTTTGTTCAAGTACAAAACACAACATCTCACGAATAGGTGCTTCATCTTCAACGACCAGAATCCTTCTCGACATAATTGAATAGCCTTAGTATTTAATCAACGCATTGCATTATCTGGTTTAATTATGACACTTTTGTGACCTTTGAAAACAAATTTTCATATAACTGTCTCAAACATTTCACTTTTAATTTTTATTGCAGGTATAAGACAAATGGATCGAAATCTCCTATGATGAGCGTCTTCAGATAAAGGTATGAGAAATATTTATGTGGTTTAAGAATTGCCTCGTCTATCGCTTTAATCGTGATATAGACTTCAACGCAGATCAGCTAGAGAAACAACTTGAAGAGTTCCGTTTTACCCCATGTGGTAGCCAAGACAAACAGAAGTTTGGTTGGGTAAATGCGATGGGTAGACACGGCGATATGATGACGCACGTATCAGAAAACCGCATTCTCATCTGTGCAAAGAAAGAAGAGAAAATGCTTCCAGCTTCTGTGATCAAAGATTCATTGAATGCAAAAGTAGAAACGCTTGAGGCAGAGTCTGGTACTCCTTTGAAAAAGAAAGAGAAAGACAGCCTAAAAGAAGACATCATCATCGATCTTCTTCCTCGTGCTTTCAGCCGCAGTAACTTCACTTACGCACTGATCATGCCGAAAGAAGGCTTTATTGTTGTTGATGCTAGCAGCTACAAAAAAGCAGAAGACGTACTAGCATTACTACGTAAAACAATGGGTAGCTTGCCAGTAGTGCCAGCTATTCCAGAGCAAGCGATTGAAACAACGTTAACGGAATGGGTTAAGTCAGGTGATACGCCTAAAGGCATCACCATGCTTGATGAAGCTGAGCTTAAATCAATCCAAGAAGACGGCGGTATTGTTCGAGTTAAGAAACAAGAACTAGAAGCTGATGAGATTAAGAACCACATCGAAGCCAATAAAGTTGTGACTAAACTTCTGATCAACTGGCAAGATCGCATTGAGTTCATTCTTGCTGAAGATGGCAGCATCAAGCGTCTAAAATTCAGTGATGAACTAAAAGATGAGAACGACGATATTCCTCGTGAAGATCAAGCTGCACGTTTTGATGCAGACTTCTCTCTACTTTGTGGTGAGTTCAGTGTTTTCCTACCAAACCTATTCGAATCATTAGGCGGGTTAACTCAACCTAACGCTTAATTGTTCCGATTTGAAGCTCAGGCATCGACGATATCTGAGCTTGTTTTCTTCTCCACCCCGCTTATCAACACCTAACAACACTCTTCACAATACCATTGTTATCTTTAGGGCTATCAACCAAACTCATTTTAGCGTAAAATTTGCGCCCCTTTGATATCACTTGGTGGTATCAACCTGACTTGAGATCAGATTAGAGAACGAAGCAATGACTACACAAAAACCATTTGTACCTGAACTATTATCACCGGCAGGAAGCCTTAAAAACATGCGTTACGCATTCGCCTATGGCGCAGATGCAGTATACGCAGGCCAGCCACGTTACAGCCTTCGTGTTCGTAACAACGAGTTCAATCACGAAAACCTACAAATCGGTATCGATGAAGCTCATGCTCAAGGCAAAAAGTTATATGTTGTATGTAACATTCAGCCACACAACTCTAAATTAAAAACATTTATCCGCGACCTTAAGCCAGTTGTTGAGATGGGCCCAGACGCACTTATCATGTCAGATCCAGGTCTTATCATGATGGTACGTGAATCATTCCCTGAAATGCCGATCCACCTTTCAGTTCAAGCAAACGCAGTAAACTGGGCGACCGTTAAGTTCTGGTCAACTCAAGGCGTTGAGCGTGTGATCCTATCTCGTGAGCTATCTCTTGAAGAAATCGAAGAGATTCGCGAACACTGCCCAGAAACAGAGCTAGAAATCTTTGTTCACGGTGCTCTATGCATGGCTTACTCTGGTCGTTGCCTACTTTCTGGCTACATGAACAAACGCGATCCAAACCAAGGTACTTGTACTAACGCTTGTCGTTGGGAATACAAGACCGAAGCTGCGAAAGAAGACGAAAATGGTCAGATCGTTGAAGCAAACCCAACAGGTGTTGCTATTCAAGAAGTAGAAACTCAAGGTATTGAAGTTCAAGACGAACGCCCAGACAACACTCTAGGCCTTGGCAAGCCAACAGACGAAGTCGTGTTGCTTTCTGAGTCACACAAGCCAGAAGAGAAAATGGCAGCGTTTGAAGATGAGCATGGTACTTACATCATGAACTCAAAAGATCTTCGCGCAATCCAACACGTTGAGCGTTTAACTAAGATGGGCGTTCACTCTCTGAAAATCGAAGGTCGTACTAAGTCTTTCTACTACTGTGCACGTACAGCACAGGTTTACCGTAAAGCTATCGACGATGCTGTTGCAGGTAAGCCATTTGATGAGAGTCTAATGGGTACGCTAGAGAGCCTAGCTCACCGAGGCTACACTGAAGGCTTCCTACGTCGTCACACTCACGATTCATACCAAAACTACGAATACGGTTATTCTATCTCTGATACTCAACAGTTTGTTGGTGAATTCACAGGTAAACGCCGTGGCGACCTAGCTGAAGTAGAAGTGAAAAACAAATTCCTAGTTGGTGACAGCCTAGAAATGATGACACCGAAAGGTAACATTGTTTTCAAACTAGAAGTTATGGAAAACCGTAAATCTGAAGCGGTAGACGACGCAAAAGGTAACGGTCACTTCGTATTTATTCCTGTACCTGCTGATCTTGATCTAAAATTTGGTTTGTTAATGCGTAACTTGAGCGCAGGCCAAGATACACGTAACGCTTCAGGTAAATAACGGTTACTTTGGAAAGATAAATGGCTCTACTAATAACTGACAAGTGCATAAACTGCGATATGTGTGACCCAGAATGCCCAAATGGCGCAATCACTATGGGTGACAGTATCTTCGAAATCGATCCTGATTTATGTACTGAGTGTAAAGGTCACTATGAGAAGCCAACATGTCAGTCAGTGTGTCCCATTACAAAATGCATAATCACTGACCCAAACCATATTGAAACTGACGACGAATTATTAGAAAAGTTTGTCATTATTCAAGGCTTGACCTAAAAGATAAAAGGTTCAACTTAATCATCAAGTTGAACCTTTTTTTTAACCCGATTTTTCAATGGGATATATGTTGCAGAACATCTCTTTCTCAAATTGATATTCGAGTCGTTCACGCCAGTTTATTGATTGAGCTATCGGAACAAGATAGAAGTTTTCTCTACTGGTATCAGTCACAAATGCCATTCCATACTGCATTAATTCATAGTGAACATCATTTACGAAGCTAGGGTCTAAACGTTGTCTGCCTGTTAGCTGATTGATATCAGCTCTTGAAATAGAAATACCCGAGCTTTCAGCGTTGAACCGATGTCTTAACCATTCGGAAAATTCCTTTGCACAAATCATAGTCATAGTCTTATCCTTGAATTATCTATCGACGGGCATCAGACTCTGATTTCGCATACTGCGTATAAGCCGCATCTTTCACCCCAAAAAACACTCAATCCCTGACCAAACCTTGTCAAATTCGTCATCGTCGCCCTTGCTGATATCGTTATTGGTTTTATTGATATCAAACGATGTTCTTAATCTCGTGTTTATAAACTCTAGACAAAAGTGTGATATTTCTCCAGTTTTAGAGTCGAGAAAACCAGTGGCATTACCACTGCAAAAATTCTCGATGAACAGGATTACTTATTTGATATCAAGGCCAAACATTGACTTGGCATCACTTTAACTCTCTTTTCTTTCTTACTTTTAGCGACTTTTTTAGGTGGAGGAACGGGAATGGTCTTTGGAGCCCAACTTGCAAGTTCATCTCCACAACCATCACCTTTAGGAGGGCTTGCTTGAGCTATACAGTTTGAGCTGCCTTTAGGGCATTTTAAACGAACATGAAAATGAGAATGATGTCCCCACCAAGGCCTGATTTTACCTAACCAAGCTCTCCCATTGGCATCAGAGTTTTCTTGTTCACAAAGGGTGTGCTTAATAACTGGGTGAACAAAAATACGCACCACTTTTTCATCTTTGGCTGCATAGCGAATCACTTGAAAATGATCATCGGTCCAATTCGATTCACGCAATTTGTAGTTAGTGAGATCGACAACGCTCAATGGCTTAGGTACGGCAAGTTCATTCTCTGAAAGTTTTTTATCAGTGAGCCTTAACCATATATCAATATCCAAACCAGTCTGGTGACTTGAATGACCCGAAGAAAAACGCCCTCCACGAGGCAGAGAAATATCACCCACCAATAGATTTGTGTTGAGTTGTTTGCTTGTAGTTACACCTAGCCTTTCAATAAACTGAATTGACTCTGTGTGGCCATAATAGCGCTCTCTCTGAGGGCGGATCACCTGATAACCTTGCCCATTAATTGGCAAAGCTTGCGCCCCGTCAAGACAACCATTAGCGTAACTACCTATGGATGAGGTTGGATTTCTTGTTGGGCTTTTCTCTTTTTCCCACGAGGTTGCAGATACAACAAACGAACAAAAGATAAGAGCCAATGTACAAAATAACCTCATAACAATTCCAAATAAACGATCACTGTTTTTATACTAGTCGTCATTAGGGAATTGGTGTATGTCGAGAGTGATATTTTTGGGATAGCTTGAGAGTTATCTACTGACTTTAGATATTTAAGTGAAAAAGCTTCACTATTCCTAGCGAATCTTCTCAATCTGTAGCGATATTATCGTAGTCGAAGACAAAAACTCACAGCCCTGAAACGACGAAAGCCTAGTCATAAGACTAGGCTTTCTAATAAATGGCGGAACGGCTGGGGTTGCAGGCACCGGGACTCGTTGGTCGCAGACCAAAACACTAGACATGAAAAAGCCCTAACATTTCTGTTAGGGCTTTGTCTAATAAGTGGCGGAGT
>NZ_JBFRLX010000186.1:3772-4952 GCF_041470165.1 Vibrio sp. 10N.286.46.A8 | reverse complement strand
AGAAAGCTCAAAAAGATGAGTCTACTAACAGCAAAAATACTTAGCCTAACGCCCTTGATACGCCCTTGATGCGCTAGCCCCAACAAGTCAGGCGCGTGTGACTTCTTGTTAGCGAAATGACAACATAAATTGACAACACGCACATAAAACACTGACTAACAAACATAAAAAAGAGGACATTGTATGTCCTCTTTTTTTTCTTCTAAATTTGCTCAGTGCTTATTCAGATTTTGCTTCTTTCTTGTCTTTGGTTTGGTCTGCAACGTGTGCCAATACCGGTACCATTGACTTAAGTAGCTCTTCTTCTACAGGCTTACCTGTTGCATCCGTTACGTTAATCGATGTACGGTTGCCAAGATCACCAAACAAGAAAGTGTAAGTACCTGGCGCTAAGTCAATAGGCTGTAGGCCAATCTCTTCCCAGAATTCATCATCTGGCGCTGCATACTTAGCTTTCACTGTACCTTGAGACTGATTACGCTCTTCAAGTTCAAAGCCCATCGTCGGTAGCAAGGTAGGTAGACGTTGCCACAATACGTTATATGGCGTACGAGCAATGATCACAGGGAAACCACTGCGGTCCGAACCCATTGAGATAGGAATACGTTTCACCAACTCTTGCGCTTTCAACGCAGCTTCAGCACGAAGATCTGCATCGTATCTCGCCATCACTAGATTCGTTAAGAACGCGTTGTAACGCTCTTTATTGGTTGCCGATACTGGTTTCTCTTCAGAACCTTCACGCCAATCAATCAGATTAATCTTGAAGCCATGGCGATTGTTCGCTTGGAAACGAGAGATAGAGTAGCGGCTACCAATCTCGACTTCTTCATCTTCAGAAACCCAAGTTACCCAATCAGTCTCAATGTCATTTTCTGACTGTTCACGAATGCCGATATTACGCTGGGTCAGCATATCTACAGCCGTTTGCCATACTCGGTCAGCCTCTTCAGCACGAAGGAGCCATAACGTCACTTCACCATTTTGACGCTCAGTACGAGCACCTGGGATCAGTTCAAGAACCTGTTGAGGAGGACGAATATCCACTTGACGACCGGTACCACCACTGAATTCACCGCTTGGGATATCAAAGTTTGGGTAAAACTGAGGCTGAGCATCTTCAGGCAATTGCCATTGTGAAAACTCAGGTGTTTCTAAGTATTCAAAATCATCTTTGGCT
>NZ_JBFRLX010000186.1:2550-2998 GCF_041470165.1 Vibrio sp. 10N.286.46.A8 | reverse complement strand
TCAAAATCATCTTTGGCTTGGCGACGTTGAGTCGGGCTGCCAGAACATGCTGTAAGAACGAAAACAGCCAGTGAACCGATCACTAGCTGGTGAGAATACTTCATTTATACTCCTAAATGCCGAAGGTTCGCTTCGGCATTGCTTTATACGTTTTTAGTAAATGCACGCTTCAGTCATTGCTTGAGCAACAACAGGCTGAGCTGGTTTTGACAGTTCAGTCAGTGGTAGACGTAAGCCACCTTCAGCAATCAGACCCATTTTGTGAACCGCCCATTTTACGGGAATAGGGTTAGACTCAACGAACAAATTCTTATGTAGAGGCATCAAACGCTCATTGATCGCTTCAGCTTCCTCAAACTTGCCTTCCTTCGCTAGCTTGAACATAGTCGCCATATCAGCAGCTGCAACATTGTTCGTTACAGAGATCACGCCATCACCACCACGCTTA
>NZ_JBFRLX010000186.1:0-1822 GCF_041470165.1 Vibrio sp. 10N.286.46.A8 | reverse complement strand
CCATCACCACCACGCTTAACAAATTCAAGACCTGTTAAGTCATCACCACTTAGTAAGATAAAGTCTTCGCCACAAAGTTCACGGTGAATTGCAATTCTTTCAAGATCACCCGTCGCATCTTTAAGTGCAACGATGTTTTCGATCTCGGCAAGACGAGCAACCGTTTCTGGCAACAAGTCTACCGCAGTGCGACCAGGTACATTGTAAAGGATCTGTGGAACGTCACTGACTTCAGCAATTGCTTTGTAATGTTGGTACAAACCTTCTTGAGTCGGTTTGTTGTAGTACGGCGTTACGCTCAGGCAACCAGCAATACCAGAACCATTGAGCAAACGGCTGAAAAGTACAGATTCGTGAGTTGCGTTTGCACCCGTACCAGCGATAACAGGAATACGGCCATCAGCAAATTCAACGACCTTATTGACGACTTTGACATGCTCTTCAATAGTGAGTGTTGAAGACTCACCAGTTGTGCCAACCGCAACCAGACCATCACTACCTGCTGCAACATGGTGATCAACTAACTTTTTAAGGCTGTCGAAATCCACTTCACCATCTGTATTAAATGGTGTAACTAGCGCAACGATACTTCCTGAAAACATGTCTATCTCCCTTAATTTATTCTTTTTGCATGTTACTGTAAGCCAATCAATAAACACAAGACATTAAAGTGGCTTACCAGCAACATCTTCAGTAAATATTGTCGTATGTTTGAGGTAAAACGACTTATAACCGCGTTCGACCTAGAATTTGGGTAACCTACACTCAATCTAGCGAATAGCTCAGCACTCGATGTCAGTAACAAGTAAGCAATGCTCTCACACCACTCTTTGAATTTTGAACACTCTAAATATTCCTATTACTTGTTACATATTTGAAGCAAAGTGCCTCATAAAAGCCCCAAGCACACACTTATTCCTCTAGCTAACTGTGCTAACATGCATGAATCAATGGAATATAAGAGACGTGATTTTATGACTCAACATCTAGTAATCACAGCTGTGGGCACAGATCGCCCAGGTGTATGCAACCAAGTGGTTCATTTAGTCACCCAATCAGGCTGTAACATTATTGATAGCCGTATCGCTCAATTTGGCGAAGAATTTACGCTTATCATGCTACTGTCTGGAAAGGCAAACAACATCACCCGCGTTGAAACCACCCTGCCCTTGCTTGGACAAGAGCACGACTTGATTACGATTATGAAGCGAACCTCAACTCATGATGTTATTGAGAACTCTTACACAGTAGAGGTGTTCGTTGAGTCAGACGATAAAATCGGCCTTACCGAGCAGTTTACCCAGTTCTTCGCAGACCGAAACATCGGCCTCGATTCGTTAAGTGCGCGAACCATCAATAAGTCTAAGGTTCAGCTCGACAACGACCAATTCCATATCTCTATTACCGCTTCTGTGCAATCAGAATGTAATTTGATGCAGCTACAAGAAGAATTCGACGCGCTGTGTCAGAGCCTATCCGTACAAGGCTCGCTCAACTTTATCAAAAACAGTTTTTAAAAAGGAAATATCATGAATACGCTAACGGCTGGTGTTCCAGCACCTGCTTTTTCTCTTCCAGATCAAGATGGCAATATCGTATCTCTTGGTGACTTCAAAGGTAAAAAAGTCCTTTTCTATTTTTACCCAAAAGCAATGACTCCAGGTTGTATTGTGCAAGCTGAAGGCCTGCGTGATATCAAAGCACAGCTTGATGATCTGAATGTGGTTGTTCTAGGTGTGAGTGTTGACCCAGTTAAACGCCTACCAAATTTCGTTGCGAAGAAATCTCTGAACTTCACTCTTCTATCTGATGAAGACCACAG
>NZ_JBFRLX010000185.1:0-7756 GCF_041470165.1 Vibrio sp. 10N.286.46.A8 | reverse complement strand
ATCAGTATCAGTATCAGTGACCGTGTAACGTTAAACAAATTTTTGGGAGTACCCGCTAGTGAACCAGCAATCTGGACAAGGCGAACAAGATGAAGTGGTTGTTATTGAGGAACGCGATAAACGTAGTCAGCTCTATATCGGCATTGCTGCGGTTATCGGTTTGGCGTTAGGCGGCTTAATCGGATCTACAGTCACGGCTTCGAAGTGGGAATCCACTTATCAGGTACTAGAAACTCGTTATCAAGAACTGCGTGATAGTAAAACTCAGTTGGTGACATCAGTTGAAGAGAAAGTGGCAAAAGTTGATACCGAAATTGATGCGAAAGTAGAAGCTGCTCTAGTGAAACAGGCAGAAGAGCATCAAAAAGAACTCCAAGATTTAGCGAAACAATCTGCAGTTTTAGAGAAAGCAAACTACTCGTTAGAGCAGCAGTTAAACGAACAGAAGCAAACGTTAGAACAAACTCAACAAAATAATCAAAAGTTGAGCCGTCAAGCTGATATGCAGTCGACCCTTTTTGAACGTTCGCGTGAGCTTTTCCGCAAAGAATTACAGATATCTCAAGAGCTTGAAAAACTCGAGAAAGAAAGAGATGACATCGAACAGAATCTTGGTTCTTTGAAGAAAGCGTGTGATGTTTTCTTAGATGGTACGTCATGGGATACAAAATCTGACGCCTGTGAGAAACAGGATAATGCCAATTCCCGCTTAAGTGACATCAGACAAATGATTGAAGTTCACACCATGGATATCAAGCAAATTAAAACGCTAACTGAAGAGATGGGTCTATAAGCTGAGCGCTTAATATAGCCATATCACGACTGCTTGCAGTAAGAATTTAAACGCCCACATCACACACATGATGTGGGCGTTTTCCGTTGTACTCAATTTTTCGAGAGTAAGTACATAAAAACGGGTCTGATACCAATCACAGTAAGTAAGTGATCAAACATAGCGTAGGAAAAAAGCTTGAGAACAAGGCGGAATTTTTCGATAAGTAGTTATTCTACAATCAAAAATTCTAACGAAGTTATCGAGGTTTTTAACAAGCTAGGGTGGCCAGTTATTTACTACGATTGGTATGATATTAGGCTGAGTCGTCAAAGCTTATAGGCGTACCGCTGATTTTCTCTTCAGACATAAAAAATCCCTACAAGCACAGCCTGTAGGGATTTTGTACGTTGCAATACTGTTCTCGCTTTCTCAAGCAAAGGGTCTTACAAAAATTTTTAGAACAGTGTTATTCGACAATAAATTATTGACGAGTCACTATTTTTCGTAAGTTTTGATTTCGCCAGATTTAACTCGAGCAACAAATGATTGCAGTTCTTTCTTCACAACAGGCATTAGGAAGTACAGGCCTAGAATGTTGAAAATAGACATCGCAAAGATAGCTGCGTCAGAGAAGTCGATTACCGCGCCAAACTGAATCGTCGCACCGATAACAACAAACACACAAAACATCACTTTAAAAATCAGTTCCGTTGTTTTGCCTTCACCAAATAGGTAAGTCCACGCTTTAAGACCGTAGTACGACCAAGAGATCATGGTAGAAAACGCGAACATGATTACCGCTAGAGCGAGTGTGTATTTGAACACTTCTGCCGTTTCAGTAAACGATGCAGCAGTAAGCGTTACACCCGTTAAGCCAGAACCATCGAATGGACCTGTATTTAGACCAGCGATAGTGATAACCAAGGCTGTCATTGTACAAATGATGACTGTATCAACGAACGGTTCTAATAGTGATACTAGACCTTCAGTGATTGGCTCTTTTGTTTTAACCGCTGAGTGAGCGATAGCTGCTGAACCTACACCTGCTTCGTTTGAGAACGTTGCACGTTTTAGACCTTGGATTAAGGCACCAATGAATCCACCAACCACACCTTCGCCAGTAAACGCACCTGTAAAGATTGCACTGAACGCAGGACCCACTTGATCAAGATTAGAACCGATAACAATCAGAGCCATACCGATATACAGAGCAGCCATCCAAGGAACAACTTTTTCCGTTACCGATGCGATAGAAGGCATACCACCAACAATCACAGAGAAAACTAAAGCGGCGAGTACAAGGCCTGTGATGACACCGTATTCACTTGGTACATCGAATGCGTAAGTTAACATGGCATGTGCTTGGTTAGCTTGGAACATGTTACCGCCGCCCAATGCGCCTAAAATACACATTAATGCAAAACCAATAGCAAGGGCTTTACCTAGTCCACCCAACCCTCTTTCAGCAAGACCTTGGCTTAGGTAGTACATGGGACCACCGGAAACGACACCTGAAGGTAGGATAGTTCGGTATTTCACACCTAAAGTACACTCACAAAATTTAGACGCCATACCCAGAAGACCACACAAGATCATCCAGAATGTCGCACCAGGGCCACCAATCGCGAGTGCTGCACCAACCCCGGCAATATTACCAAGCCCGACGGTTCCTGAAAGCGCGGTTGTTAACGCTTGAAAGTGAGAAACTTCCCCTTCGTGTTTGGAGTTAGGGTCTGTGTACTTACCTTTAATAATGTCTATGGCCATCCCGACACGTTTAAATTGAACAAAGCCAAAGTAAACAGTAAAGATGATCGCAGCGAGCAGTAACCAGCCAACAATAATTGGGAAGTTTGCTTCACCTACCGGTACGCTTTTAAATATCAGTCCAACGAACCAACCTGTATATTCGTTGAAAAAACCATCAACACTTTGACTTAAGTTACTGATAGCTTGATTAAATGATCCTTCTTCTGCAAATGCACTGGAACTAAATAATAATATAAACCCAAAAAATAATTCACGTATGTTTTTCATGGTTTTCCCTGTCTTTTTATTAAATTATGTTTGTTGCTGTTGTGTTTTTTCTATTTGATTTTTTACATTTCAGCGACTTATTTATTGCAATTCGACGGCAACATAAACGGCTGTAGCTAGGTCGAAAAATGAAATAAATATGAGTACTGATCTTGCTTTATATGGATATCCTTTTGGTATGTGCACCAATTAGACTATGGCATTCGGCCTGCCAAGTCCTACTGATAATCCTATACACAAAAATAATACCATCAAAGATTTTTTTACAATAAATTTACAATTGTTCGGGTTTTGTCATTGTTTGGGAATAAGCAGGCATTTTTTAGGTTGGAAAAGGCATATGCAGTAGCTGTTATAGCATGAACTAAGGTGAATGATAGTGGAGGTGCATAGGGAAGTCGGCGAGTTTTAATGTTCAATATGTTTTGGGGAGGTGTTTAAACAATTGATAGCTGAAGATGTAATCAAGCTAAAAGACATTAAAAAAGCCCTTTATCAGAGCTTTGTTAATGGTTTCAATGAGCGTGAGGTTTAGTGCCTGACGAATAGAGACTAGAGTTAAACAGAGCCAATGATACGTTTACTCGATTTGTGGTAAAGCTTAAGTGCGAGTAACGAGCCCCATAGAGCGACTTGTATCCATAGCAATGTCCATTGAGACGCTACCTCTTGCCAAGATGCCCCCATCTGATTGAGCGCTAAAAAACCTTGGATAGCGGGTGTGCTTGGGAATAACTGTGACAGCAGTACTAACCATTCAGGCATCATTTCAACAGGCCAGATAAAACCTGAAGAGAAGATCAGCGGCATTGAACTGATTAACACCACAACCGTGACTAACTCTCTTCTTGGCACTAGCTCACCAATAAAAATCCCGATCAAACAACTAGCCAATAAGAAGGGTAGCAGTAAGGTCAAAATGTTTGTTATGGAGGCAAGTAGGTTAATGCCATACATCGAAAAGCTCGCGCCGAAGTAGTACATCGACAACACGTAATATATGCCGACTAAGGTACAGCAGCGAGCAAGTATCAGTTTCGCTGGAGAGGTCTTACTCCAATAGCCAAACGTCGATTGAGCGTTTTGGGTCGCGCCAACTAAACCAGAAGCCATGGCTAAGGTTTGTTGCAGGATCAACACAAAGACGGCTGGAACCACGTAATCAATGTAGCCCATGCGACTATTGAAGGTTGGTTTTAGGTTCAAGCTGAATGCACTGTAGCCTTTGGCTGCGGATTCTAACGGCACACCTTCAACTAACAAGTGACTGACTTTAACTTGTGCAGCTAACGTGCCGCCTGCCTTGGCAAGCCCTTCAACAATGGTTCCGTAGACTAAGAAGTAAGATGCATCACCGGCGTAAGAAAGCGTAGGGCTCTTACCTAGGAGCAAGTCTTTATAGAAGTTCTCTGGGATGACGAGGAACCCACCAATCTCTTGATTAAGAACAGCTTGCTTAGCATCGGCAATGGTGGAGTCACGGCGTACCAAGTCAATTTGAGATGTGGCATCTACCATTCTTTCTAACTGGTAGCTGCTTTGGCTCTTATCCAAGTTCACAACGGAAGCTTTAAGCTGTTGAGGAACTTGGTTTACGTAAGGCAACGGATACAAGAATGAATAGAAGAACACACCACCAAATACCGTAAGAAGTACAACAGGGTTGCGCAGTACCGCTAACAGTTCTTGCTTGAGTAGTTGAGTAAAGCTCATCGTTTTACTCCTTGTTGTGCTGATGTATCTGGCTGTGCTGATGATATAGCCGCTTGTGTAGATAAAGCCGTTTGTGCAGACAAAGCTGACTGTGCCAAGTGTTTCTTAATTAATAACATCACCACGAAAGCAGGAACTGCATACCACAACATCGAGGAGAGGCTGATTAGCGATTGTGCCGCGGTCACGCCATAACTGGATTGTGCTGTTTGTACTTCGATGTAGTGACTCACGGGCAATAAGCTTCTCCAGATTTGCGCTGCCGTGTTCATGTCGGTGACTGGAAAAGTAATGCCCATGAACGCAAAGCTTGGCGCTGTAAAGGCGCCAGCGAAACTCATCGCCCTCGCTGGATCAAGCGTTAAGAAGAAAAACAAACAACCCATGATGATACAACTGATGACGGTAAGCAGTTGGGCGACGGTCAGTGCCACAAAACTGCCGTTAAACGGCCAGTCTAAGAGGACATAGAACCAAAAGCTAAACGCGATACCAAACATCAAAAACAAGACAAGGTAGGGCGTTAGTGTTGATGTTAGTGATTTCATCGGGGCGTTGGATAACCAAGCATGAAGACCACGAGCTCTAACGTTCGCCGTCAAAACCAATATCGTGCCCACCACAATCATGATCTGCCATAGAGCCGGAATAACCGCAGACACTAAGAACTGAGCATAGCTGGTGTTCTTATTAAACAGTGGCGTAATCTGGCTTTGTACCGTTACCGCTTGCCCCAATGCAGATTGTACAGTGGTATCACCGTGTGAAAGCTGTTTAACCACTTCGAGTTGCGCGTTGAATGTTCCTTGAGCCTGCAACAGAGCCGAGTTCACCAGTTTGCCAATCAAGATAAATTGACTGTTATAGAAAACGGACACTTGCGGGTTCAAGCCTAAGAAAAGGTCTCGGTCAAAGTGTCTTGGTATCAGGACATAACCATAGATATCGCGTTCAATCATCGCTTTCGCCGCATCACTAGCCGAGCTGTATTTCTGAGTCACTTGCAGCGTTGGTGATGCATCAACAAGGCGCGTGAACTGTTGCGAGATTTGACTGTGTTCAAGGTCGACAACTGCAACCGGTAAGTCGCGAGCGATTCCTTGTGAAAAAATCAGCCAAATACTGGCAGTAAGCAACAACGGAATCCAAGTTAGGCAAGACAACAACCATTTGTCTTTGCGGACAATCGCCCACTGCCTAAGCAAGGTATTCTTCGCTCTATGATGCTCAGGGGATTGCGAGCACATAGATTGAGAGCTTCTAGATTGCGATTCTGTAGATGGCGAGCTTATAGAGCGAAAGTTAGCAGACATACGTCACCTAAAGCTCAACCACTAGGCTCATGCCCATACGCAGTGTTTCGTTGGTATCGACAGGGTGCGCTTCTACTTCAAAAGTGCGTAAGTCGAAGCCTTGTGCTGCGTCTGTTGAACGCCAAGTCGCGAAATCACCCATTACGGCAATGTGAGTCACTTGGAAAGTTAATGACTTATCCAGAGCCGGTAGGTACGCCTCAAACTGGCTGCCTTTATCGAAATGCTTAAGCATATCTTCACGGACATTGAGCACGGCCCAAGCATCTTTGGTGTCGATAACAGTGACAACAGGGAAGCCTTGTGGTGCGAGTTCACCGCTGCTCAATAGAACCTGAGAGACTTCGCCATTAAACCAGCTGTGGATCTGTGTGTCTTTTGCGTAAGCTTCAACTTCCGCTACTGCGCCAGCTGCCATTAACGCTTTTTGAGCGGCTGCCACTTTGGTTTCGTCACGAGCACCTTCTTGTGCTAATTGATACATTTGGAACGCTGCGCTTTCGGTGTACTTCGCCGCTTGCCACTGTGTTTTGGCTTCATCACGTTTTTGCTCGGCAACCACGCCATCGTTATATAGGTTGTTTACACGTTGGTAAGTTTTATCCATGAGATCGGCAGCTGCTTTGGCTTTCAACCATTGGTCTTTAGCGGCTTGGATTTGCTGAGTACGCGCGCCATTCTCTGCTTGTTTTGCTAATGCACCAGCGGCTTTTTGACCTGCTTTTGCTTGCTCTAATTTAGCGTCAATTTCTGGGCTAAGTAGGGAGAAGATCAACTCGCCTTTTTCAACCGAATCGCCTTTACGCACGAATATTTCATCAATTCTGCCGGGTACTTTCGATGAGATGCTGTATTGCTGCGCATCTATTTGACCTTGAAGCTTAACAGGCTGTGGTTGGTACGCTTGGTAAAAGCTGTAACCAACCCAGCCAATAATGCCGATACCAACCAGAGAGAGAATAAATGGCTTAATAGGTTTCATGAATTATCCTTTTGACTGGCTAGCGGTGTCTGCTGTTGAATCGAAGTCAGACGGGACAGAAGACGTTAAGTAACTTGAATAAGCATTCATTTCACTGGTGAGTGCTAACAGCTTATTAAGAGAAATTAGGTATTTGAATCGAGCAGCAGATTGCTGTGTTTTAATGCTTGCAAGATAAAGCTCAGCATCAACCACTTCTAACGAATTGGATAACCCTTGAGTGAAGGCTTTTTTACGAAGTGAAAGGTTTTCTTGAGCTAAAGACAGACTTGAGTTGAGGCCTTGAACTTCTTCAATTGCTTGGTTTGCTTCAAGATAGGTCTTTTGTACCAAAACGGTTAAGTCTTGCTTGGCTTGCGACTTAAGAAACTGGACTTGAGACACGGCGCTATGAGCGGCAGCGACTTTGTCGGAACGACCTGACGTGTCAAGTAGCGGTACATTCACACCAATACCGACTAACCAATCGGGTTTCATTTCACTGGCTAGCGAGTCATCTTCGTACAGGCTGTAATCACCGTAAAGGTAAACTTCTGGGTAGTATTTGCCTTTTTCAGCCTTGATCAAGCTACTCGCTTGTTTCTCTTTTGCTTCAAGGATCTTAAGGCCTGGGTAGGTCATGAGGGTTTGATCAACAAATACGTCCATATGAGGCAGGTTTTTGTTGATAAAGAGTTGTTCTGAAGGTTCGACACTTTGACTCTGACCAAGGATCTGAGTCAGTGCTAATTGAGCAATTTTGAGATCGTTCTGCGCTTTGGTGCGTTCAACAACGGCTTTATCTAAAGAAGCATCCGCCTGCAGACGTTCTACTCGAGCAATTTGTCCTTGCTGTTCAAGCTTGATGGCGAAATCACGATGCTGAGTTAAGCCAGCTTCAACGGCTTGACGCGTTCTCACGACGTCTTCCGCTAAGATCACCGAGAAGTAATATTT
>NZ_JBFRLX010000184.1:0-8229 GCF_041470165.1 Vibrio sp. 10N.286.46.A8 | reverse complement strand
TCGCACCTCGCACCTCGCGGTATATTACAAACAATAAAAAGCCCCGCAAGCTTTCACTTGCGGGGCTTTTTTAGCTAATTTAGAAAAGGGCTAATTACTTACCAGCTTCTTTTTCTGCTTTAACTTTTGCAATCACTTCGTCAGCAACGTTAGTTGGACATGGTGCGTATTGCGCGAATTCCATAGAGAATTGGCCACGACCAGAAGTGATAGTACGTAGGTGACCGATGTAGCCGAACATCTCAGAAAGAGGTACGTCAGCTTTAATACGAACACCAGTAACGCCAGCTTGTTGATCTTTGATCATGCCACGACGACGGTTAAGGTCACCGATAACATCACCAACGTGATCGTCTGGAGTGAACACGTCAACGTTCATGATAGGCTCAAGAAGTTGCGCGCCAGCTTTAGGCATAGATTGACGGAATGCGCCTTTCGCTGCGATTTCAAATGCGATAGCAGATGAATCGACTGCGTGGAAGCCACCATCGAAAAGTTCAACTTCAACGTCTAGCGTAGGGAAGCCAGCTAGTACGCCGTTATCCATCATGCCAGCAAAGCCTTTCTCAACTGCAGGCCAGAATTCTTTAGGAACGTTACCGCCCACAACTACTGAGTTGAACTTGAAGCCAGAACCTGCTTCACCTGGTTTGATACGGTAATCGATCTTACCGAATTGACCAGAACCACCAGACTGTTTCTTATGCGTGTAGCTATCTTCAATTGCTTGAGTGATAGTTTCACGGTAAGCAACTTGAGGAGCACCAACTGTTAGGTCAACGCCGTAAGTACGCTTAAGGATATCTACCTTGATGTCTAGGTGAAGCTCACCCATACCTTTAAGGATAGTTTCGCCAGTTTCTTCGTCAGTCTCAACTTGGAAAGATGGATCTTCAGCAACCATTTTACCGATCGCGATACCCATTTTCTCAGAACCGCCTTTATCTTTTGGAGATACAGCGATAGAGATTACTGGAGTTGGGAAAACCATTGGCTCAAGCGTTACTTGGTCTTTTGGATCACATAGAGTGTGACCAGTTTGAACGTTCTTCATACCAACGATCGCAATGATGTCACCAGCTTGTGCGCTAGTTAGTTCGTTACGGTCATCAGCTTGCATCTCAACCATACGGCCAACACGCTCAGTTTTACCTGTGAATGAGTTAAGGATCGTGTCACCTTTGTTCAATTTACCAGAGTAAATACGAACGAAAGTTAGAGCACCGAAACGGTCATCCATGATTTTGAACGCAAGCGCTTTGAAAGTTTCTTCAGTAGAAACGATAGCGTGGTTGCCTGTTTCTTCGCCGTTCTCATCCATTAGAGGTTGAGGATCAACTTCAGTTGGAGAAGGTAGGTAATCTACTACAGCATCAAGGATAACTTGCATGCCTTTGTTCTTGAACGCAGAACCACAGAACGTAGGGAAGAATGCGATATCACGAGTACCTTTACGGATACAACGTTTGATGTCTTCGATAGAAGGCTCTTCACCTTCCATGTAAGCTTCCATTAGGTCATCGTCTTGCTCTACAGCAGTTTCGATTAGCTCTTCACGGTATTGCTCAACGTCATCAACCATGTCCGCAGGAACATCAGTGATTTCGTAGTTTTCAGGAAGACCAGTGTCATCCCAAACGTATGCTTTACGGCTTAGAAGGTCTACAACACCCACGAATTCATCTTCGCGGCCGATTGGTAGAACCATAACTAGAGGAGTTGCACCTAGAACGTTTTTAACTTGGTCAACAACGTTGTAGAAATCTGCACCCATACGGTCTAGTTTGTTAACGAAGATCAGACGAGATACTTCTGATTCGTTAGCGTAGCGCCAGTTAGTTTCTGATTGTGGTTCAACACCACCAGAACCACAGAATACACCGATACCGCCATCAAGTACTTTAAGAGAACGGTATACTTCAACTGTGAAGTCAACGTGTCCAGGAGTATCGATAACGTTTAGACGGTGACCGTTCCAGAAACAGCTTACAGCTGCTGATTGGATAGTAATTCCGCGCTCAGCTTCCTGTTCCATGAAGTCAGTAGTTGATTCGCCATCATGTACTTCACCAGTCTTGTGGATCTGACCAGTTAGCTTAAGGATACGCTCAGTGGTAGTTGTTTTACCCGCATCAACGTGCGCGAAAATACCAATGTTTCTGTATTTCGATAAATCTGCCATTGTCTTACTCTGTTAATAGGATATAAAATGCGCGCAGAGTATATCACAATCTGTGAGGACTGATAGCTTTGCATGCATTTGGGACTAAAAAACTTTGCCTTTTTCTAACATATAGAAAAAGGCAATCTGAAGAAACAATCTAAATGATTGTTAAGTTTAGTGCTAACTTAACGCGAAAATAGCGTTTAAGTTAGACTGAATTTCTGCTGTATAGAGTAGCTGAAGTGAGCTCAATTACAACTCATCAAAAGCATTAATTGCTTCCGATAATTTTTTCACACCGTGGATCTGCATTCCTGGAATGCCACCTTTAGGCATGTTAGCCGCTGGTACAATGGCTCTCTTGAAGCCGTGTTTAAACGCCTCATTTAAGCGCTCTTGACCGCTCGGTACAGGTCGAATCTCACCAGCAAGGCCTACTTCGCCAAAAACCACCACATCTTTTGGCAATGCGCGGTCTCTGAAACTCGAAAGTAAAGCCATTACCAATGCAAGATCAGCACTGGTTTCGGTTACTTTAACACCACCAACGACATTCACAAACACATCTTGGTCAGCCATTTGTAAGCCGCCGTGTTTATGCAGCACGGCTAGTAACAATGACAGTCTATTTTGCTCGAGACCAACAGCGACACGACGCGGGTTAGCCAGCTGCGAATAATCCACCAGCGCTTGGATTTCAACAAGGAGTGGACGCGTTCCTTCCCAAACCACCATCACTGAACTGCCTGAGGTTTCTTCTTCACCACGAGACAGAAAAATAGCCGATGGATTGCTAACTTCTTTTAGCCCTTGCCCTGTCATGGCAAACACACCTAGCTCATTCACTGCACCAAAACGGTTCTTGTGGCTGCGCAAGGTTCTAAAACGACTGTCCGTTCCGCCATCTAACAGCACCGAGCAGTCAATAATGTGTTCAAGTACTTTTGGTCCCGCTAAGGTACCGTCTTTAGTTACGTGTCCCACTAGGAATACGGCAACGTTGTTCTGTTTCGCATAGCGCGTTAATGCGGTTGCCGATTCGCGCACCTGAGCAACACTGCCTGGAGACGATTGAACATCAGCGACATGCATAACTTGGATTGAATCGATAACCATGATCTTAGGCTGCTCTCTTTCTGCAACCTGACAGATTTTATCAACATTGGTTTCAGAGAGCATTTTGAGATGCTCTTTTGGTAACCCTAATCGAGATGCTCGCATCGCAACTTGTTGAAGAGATTCTTCGCCAGTGACATAAAGTGTCGGTAACTGGGAAGAAAGCTGACACATAGTCTGCAATAACAGCGTTGATTTACCGGCACCAGGGTTACCACCAATAAGAATCGCAGCGCCAGGTACAACACCACCACCAAGCACACGATCAAGCTCTTTGAAGCCACTACTAAAGCGCGGGACCTCTTGCAAGTCGATTTCCGATAGCGTTTGAACCGAAGATTCAGTTGCACCACCAGCGTAACCACTTAGTCGTTCATTGCGCGCGACCTGAGGTGAAGCGGCTAACCTAACTTCTGTAATCGTGTTCCAAGCACCACATGCATTGCACTGCCCTTGCCAACGTGGAAAGTCAGCACCACAGTCATTACACACATAAGCTCGCTTTGCCTTAGCCATAAAACCTCAATAATTTGCTTGGTAACGGGTAAATGTTGCTATTTTGTGACCCCGTTGACCGTACAGGTGAAAATAAAAGTTGCAGTAGGGCCACGAATACCTAAAGATCAAATACAACTCGTCGATAACAATAACGCACCATCCATTCTAACAAGAAAAGTATGCAGCAATCTGAAATTCTATCTGTAGCAGAACGACTTATTCCGGCCTACCATGCCGAAGATTTCGAATTCCTTCTTTCTCAAATGACAGAAGGAGAATCGCCGTCTCTAAAACTGCTCGTTAAAATGGAACTGAATCGTATCATGGCTCCGTGCACAAAGAGCATTGATTTACGCGGGCGTATTGATAATGAATGTCATCAATTCACGCTAGACGAGCGTAAACATTGGCTTGATGACATAGCTTTGAACGCGTATCAACGTGGTACTAAAAAATTTAAAGGTTATACCGAGGGCGTGTGGGAGTTAGTGATGACACCTCGCATTCAACCTCTTCGTAATATTGTTAAAACATCCTCTCAAGATGACCACGATATCACTAACGCTGATAGCCCCTATGAAGCAGAAGCCATTAACCTCGGTTACGATTTAAAACGCAAAGAAAACAGGCTCAAGATTAGCTCACAGGTTGAAATCACCACGCCTAAAGGACAAAGCCTACATGGTGTGACAGTTGATATTTCTCCGTCGGGTGCAAAGTTCAAGGTACCAAGGGCGTTTAAATACAACCTAGGGGAAATCATCAGTGTTAAATTCACTGAGCTTGTTGAGAAGTCACTAGAAGCCGATGTTAATGAGGCGGTTGAATTTCGTATTCTGGGTATTGATGAATCCTACGAGAACAATGCAGTCAAATTTTTAAGATGCATGAGAATCAGCGATACAACGAGTGTGGCTCGTTTACTCGATGAATCTCTAAATAGTGTCAGCAAGAAAACCAGCCATGAGAATCAAGATAGGCTCATTCGAACGCGAACTCGCGGTATTGAACACACCTATCTAAAGTACACCTGTAATCTCCCTCTATTCTTCAGTGGTAGTGAGTTGAAGCTCGCGCTGCTCACGGATAACAATCATCCCCAATGGCAATACTGGCATGATGAGCGTAACCAACAGGCTCTGGGTACTTTGTTCAACGAACAACGTATGAACTTACTCGCTAAGCCTGGCGTGAAGGGAACCAGTAACGTTATCTACTCTTTTACCCATGAACATAAAAATAAGACCTTGTTCTACTCGATGATGCTGCCTGAAGCTTCTCGTGAAGAGAGGCAACTGTTCTGGCACATCGGCGGTAAACGTAAAAGTTGGAAGGCGTTCAAATTCTCGGTTTTCGAATTATCCGACTCTGAGCGACAAGCCTTAGCTGAGCATTCAGATACGCTTGCTCAAAGCTCTGCGCAACTGACTCATTGCGGTATCTTGCAAGAGATCGGTGATCACGAAAGTGCTGCCGATTACCTATTAAGTGAAAAACCACGCATTCCAAGCAGTGACCTTAATCGCTTTCGTCATCCGCGAACGGTGGTGGGGAACATTCAAAGTATCTACTTTGATTCCCAAAGTCGTCGTAAAGAACCGAGATATAGCTTTAAATCGCCAATTCAACTCACATCACAAGATAGCCCAACAATAAACGGACACACTGTAGACATATCAAAACGTGGCCTAAGCATTACCCTTGAACACCCAATGGTACTCAAGATTGATGATCCGGTTGTGGTGAATTTCAATGAACTGCAACTCTATGATAAAAACTTGCCATTAAGCACAGTGCCTTACCACGTAATTCGTGTAAGCCCGAACGGTTGCAACGTTCAATTGGTTATCACCGAGAATGCAAAAACAATGCGTACCATCGCCTTCCTCAATGGGCTTATCGATCAGAACCAAAGTAAGCTAAATAAGAAGCAAGAAATACTGCCCACCGATTCACTGCTTAAATCACTGCACACTGTTTTGCTCAACAAAATGGTCAGTAATCCAATTTTCATTGATAAGCCGGGCTCAACGTTGCGTTGTAAGCTCATTGGTGTGAACTTCCCGCTGAACAAGCATCTAGCGTTACTCGCTAAACTTGGGCACAACCAAAAGTTCTCACTGGAACCTATTTTTAAAGGTCACTCTAATTCACTATTAGCTGAGCCACTGAAAAGAATTGAAGGTGCAGAGCCAAAACATCATGACGTATACATTGCTGCGATAAAGTTTGGTAACAAGATTCAATCTGTACATACGAAGTTGGTGAAAGACTTTGCATCTACGAAAGAACGTATTTCGTTCATCAAGAAGGCGCAAGATCTGGGTGATGTGTATGTACTGCGAGTCACTACCGCCCCTATCTTTAATCCATTAACCAGCTTGTTCCAATCAGACTTAGCCGAGCTTTCGCGCATCAGTATGCACCAAGCGAAGAAGTTAGAGAGTGAGGTCACCGCTTTTATTGGTTATGGTGAGATAGAGGACATTACCGATGAAGTATTGATTCGATTGGAACTCTCGCACTAAATAGCCAGATCAACTTACCGGTTTGTCGACTTATCGGATTTAAAAATAGAAAAAGCAGGCTCGTCACCTGCTTTTCTGTGTCCGTTGTAAATGCGCTTTTGTTTAGCGTTTGACGAATATGACTAAGGCTTCGCTTGCCAGCTGATTTTTTGCTGCTTAGCTAATACACCTGACAAGATACAAAGCACCCCACCTAAGCCAGCATAACGCACAGCAGTTTGAGCTTGTTGTTCAACTTTCGGTTTTGCATGGTAAGCAATCCCTAAACCGGCAGAACCCATCATAACCAAGTCATTGGCACCATCACCCACGGCAACGGTGTTATGCAGTTCCAGTTCATACTCTTCAGCAAGTTCTACCAAGATATCCGCTTTGGTCTGTGCGGAAACAACATCGCCTAATACTTCACCCGTCAATTTACCATTGACGATCTCTAGCGTGTTTGACTGAGCGTGGTCAAGATCAAGCGTATCTTTCAGGTAGTCTGAGAAATAAGTAAAACCACCCGATGCAATCGCCGTCTTCCAGCCAAGTTTATTCAGAGTATTCACTAGCTCAACCAAGTCTGGCATGAATGGTAATGACTGGCGCACTTGCTCCAGTATTGACTCATCCGCACCTTTCAGTGCCCCAACGCGTTGGCGTAGGCTCTGTTCAAAGTCGAGCTCGCCTTGCATCGCACGCTCTGTGATTTCAGAAACTAACTCTCCGACTCCTGCGAGCTTTGCTATCTCATCGATGCATTCAATTTGAATTGCTGTGGAGTCCATATCCATCACGATCAAACCTGGCTTAGATAAGTCTGGGACCTCGCTAAGGCAAGCATAATCAAGCTTCAGTGCTTGTAAAATTTCTTCGTGTGCCGGGGTTAAGTTCCCTGACATCAGTGCCACTTCGTAATGTCCCACCTTCCACGTATTGAGGATGGTGTTGTAGGTACCAGTGAAAAAGTCGATGTCATCAAATGATTGTGGAGATAAGTACTCACCGAACACAATCCAATTGGCTTTAGATTTTGCGAGTTGAGAAGCGAAACGTGTCTCGGGGAGTCGGGTTAATAATGTCGTATGCCTTTTAATCGGCAGATATTTCTGAGCGTCCATGTGTATGATTCCTAATTAACTATGCTAAACGTTAACCTATTGCAATTTGAAAACGCAAGTCTCAATATGTCTTAATCATAACATTTGTTTATTTCAGGCTTCGTGAAACATGAATGAATCATTGTTCTCAATACGTAACGCTTTACGAGTACTAGCCCTAATTCTGTTGGCTGCTATGTTCGTGGTAACCATTAAAAACACAGTAGTGATCAGTAAAGGTAATGAGAAGATCCAAGCAAAACAGTTGGAAACGCTGACCAAACTACTGATCTCACAGGCATCACTTTCAGCCAGTAAGATGATCACTCAGCAAGACCAAGAGCGCCTGCTAGAGCTCACTAACCAACTCTCTCAGGATCGATTGGTATTTGATACCACCATCTACGATGCAGAAGGGATCCGACTGGCTTCGAGTGAAAAAGCGCTCTCGGTACGCGAGGTTCTTGGCTTAGACACACCTCTTTCAACGGCAAGTATCGGCAGGCAGCAACTCGTTGAACCTATTTACTCTCCAGAGAGTACGATCATTGGCTTTATCCGCGTGACTTTTGAGACAGGAAAAATGACAGCTATTTCTGATCATCACTACCGTAAGAGCGATCGCTACATGATCGGTATGGTCTTAATGGGATTTGTCAGTGGCGTGTTGTTCATCATGCTTATTCGTAAAAGAAAGGCTAAGTCTGGGGAAAACTGGCTGCTTAAAAATGTCAGCTCTTAACGGCTTAGTTTAACAAATTCAATAAAAAGCCCCGAAGCTCAGGCAGCAACGGGGCTTTTGTTATCTATTAAACTTTGCGGTATCTATTAAGCTTTTTGA
>NZ_JBFRLX010000183.1:0-24467 GCF_041470165.1 Vibrio sp. 10N.286.46.A8 | reverse complement strand
AAACTGAACTTGAAACTGCTCTAGCTTATCGAAAATTCGATAAGCTAGAAACAAAAAATCAGTGGCAGATATTCTCTACCACTGATGACTTTTCGTTACTAGTAAACTGTTGATCGAACAGTTTCCTGAATAAGCGGCTGACTTAAGCCTCTAGTGCTTTTGCCACTTTCTCGAATAAGTCTTTTGCAAGGTTGTCCATGTTCTTCAGCGTCTCAAGTTCTTTTTTGATTAGAGCTTGGCGTTCATCATCGTACTTACGGAACTTAAGTAGCGGGTCAATCAAACGTGAAGCCACTTGCGGGTTGCTGCTGTTCAGTTCACGTAGGATCTCGCCAGCAAACGCGTAACCTTGTCCTGACTTGGCGTGGAATTGAACCGGGTTCATGTTTAAGAACGAACCAACCAAGTTACGAGTACGGTTCGGGTTCTTCAAGCTGAACGCTTGGTGCGACATCGACGCTTTAATCACTTCAAGTGCATTAGAGCTTGGGTTTGAACCTTGCAATGCAAACCACTTATCCATGACAAGACCATCATGTTTCCACTTGTCGCTGTAATCCGCCATCAAGGTTTCACGACATGGTAGTTGCGCACTGTTCGCCGCGCCCATCGCTGCCATTGTATCTGTCATGTTGTTTGCTTGTTGGTACATAGCAACAACCAAGTCATTACCCTTTTCAGTATGCGCTAAGTAACTTAGACAGACTTTACGTAGAGTACGCTTACCAATCGAATCGTGATCGTTCGTGTATTCTGTTAGTGCATGGCTGTGATAAACCGCCGCTAACTCGTCTTCAAGTTCTGCAGCTAGTGTTACTTTCATTGAGTTAAGAACAGATGCGACCGCATCAATATCAACGCGCTCATACCAACCCGACACTTCGTTATGACTTGGAAGAGAAAGCATTTCTGCAATAAACGCAGGTTCTAGTGAATCACTAAGCAGTACCCCGCGGAATGCATCAACAACAGAAGCAGAAAGTTCAAACTTTTGACCTTGTTGAACGTTATCTACGTTGCTACGGATGTATTTCGCTAGCAGCATTTGACCCGCATCCCAACGAGAAAATTCATTGCGAGCATTCACCATCAAGAAGATAAGTTCTTCATCCGAATAGTCGTACTCCAATTTCACTGGCGCAGAGAATTCACGAAGTAGCGATGGGATCGGTTGCTCTGAAACGTTTTCAAACACAAACGTTTGTTCCGCTTCTTTCACATCTAATACATTGTGAACTGGCTGACCGTTACATTGTAACCCAATCACTTCACCCGACGCGGTGTATAGCTCGATGTCTAGAGGAATATGCAGAGCTTGCTTTTCCGTTTGCTCATGAGTTGGAGCCGTTACTTGGCGAGTTGTTAACGTGTACTCTTTTTTGTCTGCGTCGTAGTGACTTTCAACAGAAAGCGTCGGCGTGCCAGATTGGCTGTACCATAAACGGAACTGAGACAGATCAACACCCGATGCATCTTCCATTGCCGCTACGAAATCTTCACATGTTGCAGCCGTGCCATCGTGACGTTCAAAGTACAGCTTCATGCCTTTTTGGAAGCCGTCTTCACCCAACAATGTGTGGATCATTCGGATCACTTCGCTGCCCTTTTCGTATACCGTCAATGTGTAGAAGTTGTTCATTTCTATCACTTTTTCAGGGCGAATTGGGTGGGACATTGGACTTGCATCTTCAGCGAATTGTGGCCCGCGAATAATACGAACATTGTTGATTCGGTTTACTGCGCGAGAACCAAGATCAGATGAGAACTCTTGGTCACGGAATACGGTTAAGCCTTCTTTCAAGCTTAACTGGAACCAATCACGACATGTCACTCGGTTACCGGTCCAGTTATGGAAATATTCATGACCGATTACCGCTTCGATGCCTAGGTAGTCGGTGTCGGTTGCTGTTTGGTCGTTCGCTAAAACAAACTTAGAGTTAAATACGTTCAGACCTTTGTTTTCCATCGCGCCCATGTTGAAGAAATCAACAGCTACGATCATGTAGATGTCTAAGTCATACTCAAGATTGAAACGCTCTTCGTCCCACTTCATTGAGTTAATCAAAGAAACCATCGCGTGGTTTGCGCGGTCTAGATTGCCTTTGTCGACAAAGATTTCTAGGTCAACTTTGCGGCCTGATTGTGTGGTGTAAGCGTCACGAAGTACATCAAAGTCACCGGCAACAAGAGCAAACAAGTAAGCAGGTTTTGGATGTGGGTCTTGCCACTTAACCCAGTGACGACCATTTTCAGCATCACCTTCATCTATACGGTTACCATTACTAAGTAAGAATGGATTTTCTGCTTTGTCTGCGATTACCGTTGTGGTGAATTTTGCCAATACATCAGGGCGGTCCATGTAGTAAGTAATACGACGGAAACCTTCAGCTTCACACTGAGTACAGAATGCGCCACCCGACTTATACAAACCTTCAAGTGCACTATTCCCTTCAGGATTTACTTCCGTCACGATCGTGAGTGTGAAATCTTTCGGTAGTCCGCTCAGTGTCAGTTGAGTTTCAGATTGCTCGAATTGCGTCCACTCTTGACCCTCAACTAAAACAGAAACCAACGTCAAACCTTCACCATCAAGTACTAAGGTCGAACTATCTTTCTCTTGCTTAACACTAGACACCGCCGTAATGATGGACGCTGAATCGTACAAATCGAAAGTAAGATCGATTTGAGAAATAGTGTGAGATGGTGATTGATAATCTTTACGATACTTGGCTTGAGGTGTATGTGCCATGACGGGTTCCTTTTGATCGTTATACGTAATTGTATTTTAACTGTATATATCTAAAGGTTGAGGGCCAAGAACACAAGGGGAATATTGAAAAAAGGAGGCATTGTAGTAAAACGCCTCCATGTTTTGCTATTTTATCAACCAAATAAGAAAGGAACGGCTAATAAATGAACTGTGAGCCATATTATCAACAAACCTGACTTTGCGCATCCAACCCGTCATTATCGAATACGATTGAGTACTGCAAACATGTCGCCTTCTTCACCTTGAAGCGTCAAGACGTCGCTGTTTAATGTGTAACGAGTGCCGTGCTCACCATTTTCATACAGAAGCACCAATTGATCGCCTTCTGTGTAATACACCCCACGACGAACAACCTCACTCCCCACTTCATCGGACACTCTGAACATAAATACAAAGTCAGGTTGAAGCACTAAATCCATTTTTTGAATGTTACTCGCGCGCAGGTCGCTACCTGAAAGCTCAGCACTCGACCAAATACCTGCCAGTGCATTCGGTAAGGCTTTGGTAAACATAACACCGTTGAGATTCAACATATTATGGTTACTGCTATAGGCGTAAACTTGAGGTTCAGAGGTGTTTAAACCCAAAATAATGGTATCTTCATTGGCATTATACAAGCCTTCCCAATGGTCGACACTGTAGTCTTTCTTTTGAATATCAATGGAGAATGAATAATTTGAATCAAGGGTTAGCTTTATCGCTCTAAAATTTTCAGTACCTTGTTCAGGATCTGGGTTCATCAAATACCAATCACCAAGCAGTAAAGGAAGGTCAAAATGAGATAGATTGCTGTCACTTTTTGATTGCTGATCGCTTGAAGCGACCTCACTCCCAAAAGCAACAAAACTTAAACAAGATAAAAATAGTAGAATCCATTTCATACGCGCCCCCTCGTTTTCTTTAAGCTTAGGCACGTAATGAATAGAAAGCGAAAAAATTTGATCCAAGTCACTAAATTTCAAGTGCAAAGTAACTTAAATGTCATTATTCGACACAAAACAGAGCTAAATAACCCTGAACATTGAGTGTTCTTTGCGACAGTCTCAACGGTTACAATCAGGTATTCCTGTCAAATCATAGACACAAAAAAAGCGAGCCTAGGCTCGCTTTTTAAATTGTGCATCTTTAAACAATCACCTTTTAACAGGTATTTGCTCTATTTCTTGATCATATCCAGCATGATAGCAACAGATTCATCAAGATAAGCATCTGGGGCTTCGTAGTCTTTAGGGATATCATCCAACGTTTTAAATGCCTCTAACTTAGCGGCTTTTTGACGTTGATTGATACGCTCTAGACGAAGCACATCCCCATCATCACTCTCTTGTTGACGTACTTTTTCGTTCAAAGAAAGGTCGTTATCATCTTTATCAGCCTTATATTTTTCAATATCTTGCGCGATAAAGCCAAACTCCATGTCTGTCGCAATACGAGCTTGGTGTTGAGCGGTTAAAGCAGCAACTTGCTCATCGTTACGCTGTAACACTGAATAGTTAGCTTTATCTATGCTATCCCAAGGCAGAGCATTATCTTCAACACTTTCACCAGTATCTGCTGGATCAATTGCCGTTGGGTAAGCAATATCAGGCACTACACCTTTGTTTTGCGTACTTCCGCCATTGATTCGGTAGAATTTCTGGATGGTGTATTGAACGTAGCCTAACTCTTTATCGAACAAATCATAAATATGATTCAAAGAGCGGTGTTGTTGCACCGTTCCTTTACCGAAAGAGTTTTCACCAAGGATGATTGCACGACCATAATCTTGCATCGCTGCTGCAAAGATTTCAGATGCTGAAGCACTGTAGCGATTCACCAATACCGTTAATGGACCTTGGTAACTAATTTCGCCATCAGTATCACTGTTCACTTTTACACGACCGTAGCTATCACGAACTTGAACAACGGGCCCCTCTTTGATAAACAAACCAGAGAGTTCGGTTGCTTCCGTTAGTGCACCACCACCGTTGTTTCGCAGATCAACAATGATACCTTCGACACCTTGCTCTTTAAGTTCGGTGATCAGTTTATCAGTATCTTTAGAAAGGCCAACATAGAAGCTTGGTACTTCTAGTACGCCAATCTTCTTGCCATCTTTCTCGATAACTTCTGATTTAACAGCGCGGTCTTCTAAGCGAATCTTATCGCGTACAATTGTGACAACGTGACTTTTTGCATCTTTACCATCAGGCAAGATCTGTAGCTTAACTTTAGTCCCTTTCGGTCCTTTAATTAATTGCACTACATCGTCTAAACGCCAGCCGATAACATCAACAATATCTTCGCCATCTTGACCAACACCAACAATACGGTCACCATCACTCAATTGTTTGCTGTTTGACGCAGGGCCACCAGCAACGAGAGATCGGATAACGGTGTAGTCGTCTGTCATTTGAAGTACAGCACCAATGCCTTCTAGAGATAGATTCATCTCAGACTGGAATTGCTCTGCATTTCTTGGAGAAAGGTAACTGGTATGAGGGTCAACTTCTCGCGCGAATGCGTTCATGTAGATCTGGAAAGCATCTTCGTTGTGCGATTGCGTAATACGCTTCATCGCATTGTTGTAACGCTTTTCCAAAACTTCTTGAATCTCTGGCCACTCTTTACCTGTAAGTTTTAGATTCAACGCGTCGTATTTAACACGCTTCCTCCAAAGCTCATTCACTTCAGCGATATCTTTTGGCCATTCCGCTTCGCTACGATTGAGCTCAATACTTTCATCAGTATCAAACTTAATCTCAGTATCTAGTAAAGACAGCGCATATTGGAAACGTTCAAAACGCTTCTGCATGGACAAATTATAAACATCGAAGGCTATTTGGTTATTACCGGCTTTCAGTTGATCATCAATTTGTTTAGATGAAGTAGCGAAAGAATCAATATCAGCTTGAGTGAAGATATTACGGTTATAATCCAACATCTCTAAATAACGATTAAAGATAGCTTGGGAGAAATCATCGTTGAGATTGAAGTGTTTATAGTGGGAACGAGTAAATCGAGAAGTAACACGTTTACTAGCAGTTTCGTGTTGAACCTCAGGAGCGAGTAGAGGTAAATCGTCCTGATTTAATTTGGCTTCAAGAGCCTGAGCTGAAGCTGCTAGCAAAAAGCCAGCAGCAATCAGTGTCAATTTTGAACGGCATTTCATGCGTAGGAGTATCTCCTTTAAGCGCGCAAGTGCTCCGCTTTAACAACCATTTGTAGGCCGTTTGCTAACTGAACACGCACATCTTCCTTATTGATTTCAACAATGGTCGCAGCCATGTTTCCTGTACCCATGTTCACATTTACTTCTTTACCAGTGATAAATTCATCGGCGTTCAAAGCGCGTGTTTCTACAGGCTTTTCTACTTTCGGTGCTTTAGGCGCTTGACGACGAGGCTGTTGAGCTTTCTTCGCTTTAGCTTTAGCTTTGCCTTCGTCACGAGCTTTCTGTGCTTGTTCTTTACGACGAGCCTGAACTTTCGCTTTGCTTTCTGCAAGTGTCGCTTTAGCGTGCTCAACGTGCTCTTCTTCTAGTGTGCCACATACGTTGCCGTCTAGGTCAACACGTTCTGCGCCAGCTTTTACGCCGTGCAGGTAACGCCATGATGATGTGTACTGTCTTAACGCTGCACGAAGCTGAGTCTTACTTACTTTTTCGTCTTCATTTAGACGTTCAGCAAGATCTTGAAAAATACCAATTTTAAGTGGTTTCGCTTCACCTTCTAGAGTAAAGCATTTAGGGAAACATTCAGCAACATATGCGATAACTTCTTTGCTGTTTTTTAACTTTTCAGTGTTTTCCATGTGGGTTCCTGGTTTTTGCGGTTTTCCGCGAGCATTAAGAAAATATTTTTACGTATTATAGAGAGATGCTTGGGAAAAACCACAGTAAGAGAATAATTTATGCCTTGTTCGCGTGCGAATTAAGCAGCTTTTCCACTTCTGCCATGAAAAATGTTAATCCGTCCTCGTCAATTTGAGAAAAACGGCCAACATTTGGGCTATCGATATCAAGAACGCCCGCAATTTTCCCGTCAATCGAAAATGGTATAACGATTTCTGAGTTACTTGCAGCGTCACAAGCGATGTGTCCTTCGAATTCATGAACATCATGAATACGCTGAACTGTATTCGTCGCGACCGCAGTTCCACACACACCACGCCCTACCGGAATTCGAACACAAGCCGGTTGACCTTGGAATGGGCCAAGCACAAGTTCGTCTTTTTCCTTAGCTTGGTCCTGCTTCATTAAATAGAAACCAGCCCAATTTAATTCATCCAACTCCATGAATAATAATGAGCTGATATTAGCTAGATTAGCAGTTAGATCGGGTTCTGATTCAATTAATGCAACGGCTTGTTTGGTTAAGCGTTGGTAATGTTCTATTTTCATATTAACTTCCAATTAAATTGAGACTTCCATTATCAAGAGAACGCAGTAAAATGCGGCCATCAAACTAAATAGGACTTATTCTCATTACAATGACCAATTCAGAAGACACTATTAGCCGTTCTTGGTTAATAACTCAAGTAAAAAAACACAAGTCCAAATTACTGTTTGCTAACATTATTGCCATACTTGCAACTCTCATTAGTGTCCCTATCCCGTTGCTCATGCCATTAATGGTTGATGAAGTATTACTTGATAAGCCGGCTTCTGGCTTAGAGATGATGAACCATCTACTTCCAACATCGTTGCAGACACCAACTGGCTATATTGCACTGACTTTGCTGTTAGTCATAATCATGCGGACTGTTAGCCAAGCGTTGAACATTCTACAAGGGCGTCAATTCACGCTTGTCTCTAAAACAATTACCTATCAAATGCGCAGCAAAATGATAGATAAGCTTGGCCGCATTAGTATTAGACAATACGAGACCAAAGGCAGCGGCGGTATTAATGCTCACCTGATAACAGACATAGAGACGATAGATAAGTTCATTGGCTCGACCCTTTCTAAATTTATCATCAGCTTCCTGACCGTGTTCGGTACCGCTATCGTGTTGCTATGGTTAGAGTGGCGCTTAGGACTGTTCATTTTACTGGTCAATCCTGTTGTAATTTATTTCTCCCGTAAACTAGGTAGCAGAGTCAAACACCTTAAAAAGTATGAGAACCAATCTTTCGAGCGCTTTCAAAACCGTTTAGTGGAAACCTTAGACGGCATTTACCAACTGCGTGCGGCAAACAAGGAACGTATCTTTCTCGATGAACTTAAGGTTCAAGCAAACCAAGTGAGAGTCGATGCAGACAAATACGCTTGGCAATCAGAAGCTGCTGGCCGTGTTTCGTTTCTGCTGTTCTTATTAGGTTTCGAGCTTTTCCGTGCCGTCGCGATGCTAATGGTGTTATTCAGTGACTTAACGATTGGTCAGATTTTCGCGGTATTTGGTTACTTGTGGTTCATGTTAGGCCCGGTACAAGAGTTGTTAGGGATTCAATTCTCTTGGTATAGCGCAAAAGCAGCACTTCAGCGCATCAACGACCTTCTTCAGTTAGAAGAAGAGAAGCGCCCTATCAGTAAAGTGAACCCATTTAATGAAGATCAAGAAGTGACAGTCGACATTGAAGACGTTACATTCTCTTACACATTAGAAAACACTGTTTTAAATAGGCTGTCGCTGCACATTCCAGCAGGTAAGAAAGTCGCTTTGGTGGGTGCGAGTGGTGGTGGTAAATCTACGTTAATCCAGTTACTGATTGGTGTTTATCAAGCGGATTCTGGATGCATTCGTTATAACGGCGAAACCACCGACGACATCAGCTTCGATGTAATACGCAATCAAATTGCCGTTGTTTTACAACAACCTATACTTTTTAACGATACATTAAGGCATAATCTGACCCTTGGTGCTGAATACGATGAAATGTCGTTGTGGCGTGCACTTGAAGTCTCTCAAATGCAAGATGTCATCAAGCAACTGAGTAATGGCTTAGATACACAAATTGGTAGGAATGGCGTTCGACTGTCTGGCGGGCAACGACAACGCTTAGCGATAGCCCGAATGGTGCTGAGCAATCCTAAGTTTGTTATTCTAGATGAAGCGACATCAGCACTCGATACAGCAACAGAGTCAGCACTGCATAAAGCGCTGAGCGAGTTTTTGAAAGATCGCACAACTTTGATAGTGGCTCATCGATTATCAGCGGTGAAACAGGCCGATCTAATCTATGTTTTAGAAGATGGGCAAGTTACACAGACAGGAACACATGGTGAATTGGTTGAACAACAAGGATTATATCAAACACTCTACGGCAGTGTGCAATCGCACGCCTGATGTTTATTGTTCTAGAGATTTAAATCAGTGTTGTTCTAGGCATTTAAATCAGGTTAAAAGTCTGATTAGTGTTTCAACTTGGGAGGTCGCGTGACCTCCCCATCCGTAACCAACTCTTTATCAACTAAGCAACAGTTATCGACTCGGCACCAGTGCGACAGTAGCTCTGTACGTCTTTGTCAGGGCTGCGAACTTCCCGTTGATAAAATGGACATCCCTTTGGGGAAATCCGCTTACTGCCCAAGATGCGGTACTCAGCTTTATAGAGGTGGCACCCCTAGCCTGTCTGGAAACCTTGCAATCGCTATTACCTGCTTATTGCTGTTCATCCCCTCACACTTTTTTGAATTCATCAGTATTCGCCTGATTGGTGTCATGATACCTGCGACGTTACCATCTGGCGTATTTACTTTAATGGGTGAAGGCTTCCCTCTACTTGGCTTGTTGATCTTATTCTGCAGTTCGATCGCCCCGTTACTTGTTTGTACCTCGGTACTCATCACCCATTTATCATTGCGCTTTAAGATTTTCACACCATTTCGTTATGCATTAGCTATCATTCAGACACTTAAGCACTGGATGATGTTGGATGTGTTTCTGGTGAGCGTGGCAATCTCGTGCTTCAAATTACAAGATTACTCAGATATTTTCGTCGGCCCTGGTTTAGTTGGTCTGATTCTACTGCAACTTTTCAGTGTGTTACTGGTAAGCCGAATCAGTGTGCGCCGCTACTGGGAAGCTTGGGCTAAAGAGTCTGACTACTCTTTCGATCAAAGTAAGAACGTACACTGTCATAACTGTCACCTGTCTCAGCCTGATGGGCACACTTGCGTGCGTTGTCACCATGACTTATATCATCGCAAACCCTACTCTGTACAAAAGACATGGGCTCTACTTTTTGCCGCCTCAGTGGCTATCGTGCCGGCCAACGTCATTCCAATTTCTATCGTGATAACAAACGGGCAAAGACTAGAAGACACCATCATCTCCGGTGTCGCTTCGCTAATTAATAGCGACATGTATGGCATCGCAGCAATCATTTTTATTGCCAGTATCGTCGTGCCTGTCGCGAAAATACTTGGTCTAACGTATATCTTAATTTGTATCAAAATGAAGCGTGCGGTTTACCATAGACAACGTATGACCATCTATTTCATTGTGAAATGGGTGGGAAAGTGGTCGGTAATGGATCTGTTCGTTATTTCGATCATGATGACCTTGGTCGACCGTGGACAAATTTTAAACTTTACACCAGGTTATGGTGCAGTCGCTTTTGGCGTCGTGGTTGTTCTCACGATGCTGGCGGCGGAAAGCTTAGATCCTAGGCTAATTTGGGATAACTACACCTCTAAAGATGAGTCAGTGAATGAACAACGATAACCAATCACAAACGTCATATTCACCAGAAGTCAGGAAAAACAAAGGTATTTCCCCTTTGTGGATCCTGCCGATACTAACCGTCGCATTAGCAGGTTGGTTGGTCATGAAATCGATACACGATGCAGGACAACGTGTGCAGATATATTTCTCAGATGCCGCAGGTTTAGTCGCAGGTCGAACGACAATTCGCTACCAAGGCTTAGAGGTAGGTATGGTGCGCGACATTACCTTGTCCAAAGATTTATCGAGCATCTACGTCGATGCTGACATCTACCCAGAAGCGAAAAAGCTACTCTCAAAAGGCACGCGTTTCTGGCTCGTAAAACCAACAGCAAGTTTATCTGGTATCTCAGGGTTAGATGCGCTTGTTTCAGGTAACTATATCGCTATCCATCCTAGCGAAACCAAGCAAGAACCAGAAACCGTTTTCCAAGCCTTAGAATCATCCCCTTCTGACTTATTGGCTTCGGAAGGCCTGAATATTTCATTGACGACCAAAGACCTGGGGGGGGTATCTGTTGGCTCTCAAATCGTTTATCGTAAAATTCCAATTGGTGAAGTTTACAACTACCAGCTAAACGACAACGCAAAATCCGTGACGATTCAAGCGGCGATTAAAGATGAATACAGCCATATCATTACCGACCAAAGCCGTTTTTGGAATGTCAGTGGCTTAGGTGCCAGTATCGGATTTTCTGGTGTCGACGTACGCTTAGAAAGCCTCAGTGCTCTGCTTGGCGGTTCAATTGCGGTCGACTCTCCGGGAGAAGGTCAGCCTGTCGAGATGAACACCAAATTCAAACTTTACCCAGATTTGAAAACAGCCGGTCGTGGTATCTCGATCAAGATAGCCGTACCCGACGACAACAAGATCAGTGCAACGGGCGCTCCGATCATGTATCGAGGCATCGAAATCGGTCAAATCACTGACCTATCTTTAAGCGAAGGGCGTGAAAACGTCGTTGCATCGGCTGCAATCCAACCGGCATTCAGTGACTTTTTAAATAGCGGCAGTCAATTCGTTTTAGAAGAGGCTGAACTATCACTTACTGGAATGAAAAATATTGCCAACTTAGTCACGGGCAACTTTCTAACCTTGGTTCCAGGTGAGGGTGAAAAAGCGCGTCGATTTACTGCGATTCGCAAAAATGAGTTCAGTCAGGAACAAGAAAAATCCGTTGCGATTCGCTTAACGTCGAACAATTCATTCGGGTTAGATGTCGGTACACAGCTACTCTACAAAGGCATTGCTGTTGGTTCTATCATCCAAGTAGGTTTAGTCGATGGTGTGGGTACTGGCTCTGATAAGCACGAAGTGTTTATGGATGCGCTTATCGATAACGAATATGCTCACCTAATCAAAAGCCATAACCGTTTCTTTGTGACAGGCAGTGCAACTGCAGAGCTAACCGAATCTGGCTTAAGTGTGACGGTTCCACCGGCAAAACAACTTCTTACTGGCTCAATTAGCTTTGTTAGCGAAGGTCAGTCGAAAGCACGAACTGACTATCAGCTTTTCCAAAGCAAATCGTTAGCAGAAATCGCCAAGTTTAATCAATCTGGCTCAAAGACGCTTTCGTTGTTTGCGAGCGAGCTACCTTCAATTTCTAAAGGAAGCCCACTACTCTACCGCAACCTACAAGTGGGTAGCATTTCTGATTTTCAGCTTGTCGATGGTGGCGTGAGAATCAAAGTCACGATCGAAAATCGTTACACACACTTACTCAATGAACATACTGTTTTCTGGAACCGCTCAGGCGTTGAGATTGATGCGTCGCTATCGGGTATCAGTATTAAAGCAGCACCCGTTAAAACGCTTATTCAAGGCGGTATTGCTTTTGACTCTCTTCCGGGAATAGACAACAAACTCGGTGATGTGTGGAAACTTTATAAAGATTCGAAATCCGCGCGAAAATTTGGTCGTGCGATTACGATTACCTCTTCAGGCGATCAAGAAGTCAGCAAAGGCATGACGATCAAATATCAAGGCGTCACCGTCGGTGAGGTTACCTTGGTGATTCCTAACTTCAATAAAGGCGGTATTGAAATTACTGCGCGTATTTTACCTGAGTACGTAGACAAGATTGCCGTTGCGAAGAGTCACTTCTGGTTAGCAGAACCTGAAATCGGCCTCAATGGCATCAAAAACGTCTCTGCACTGCTCTCTAAGCACATCAACGTAGACCCGGGCAATGGTGACATAAATACGAAATTTAAGCTGAGCAAGGGGCCAGTGCAGCCTGAAGGCAAGATATTCCAGCTACAAAGCGAAACGCGAGGCTCGGTATCAGAAGGCACACCGATCCTATTTCGAGAACTAGAAATCGGTAGTGTTATCGATGTTCAACTAGGCGAGTTTGCTGATCGAATCATCTCTACGATTCAAATCGAACCTGACTACGCGTATCTGATCCGCGCAAACACCGTGTTTTGGAACGTGTCGGGCGTCGATGTCTCTATCGGTCTCTCTGGTGCAAACATCAAAGCTGGAACGGTAGACAGCTTGTTAAGAGGTGGTATTACATTCTCAACGCCACCGACCAATGAGCTTCAGCCAGTGGCAAACGAAGATCAGTCTTTCTATCTCTATCCTAAAGCCGAAGATGAGTGGAAATCATGGAGAACCGCAATTCCTCGCCCATAGAGTGAACCCTCAGAAGCTCCATGCAAATTAATACCGCTTAACAAAGAATAATTCATCATCAAAAATGCAGCCATTCGGCTGCATTTTTGTTGTTTGCTATAAATATGGTTTAGGACGGCCTCATTTTGCTTTAAACTCCCCCGCATTAATGCAATAAATCGAGACACTCTTTTGCACGCTAACGTATATATTCCTGAAGAATTCCTAACGCACATCGAATCAATCATGCCTAGTCATCTAGATATGGCTTCTTTTGTCGCGTCATGCCAAAAACCACTTCGTAAAAGTATTCGAGTCAACACATTGAAAATCAGTGTTGAGGACTTCTTAGTACGAGCAAAAGAGAAAGGCTGGGAACTGGAACCTGTACCTTGGTGCGAAACGGGGTTTTGGATTACAGCTGATGAAAGTGAAGCGCCACTAGGTAATACGGCAGAACACATGTCTGGCCTTTTCTATATCCAAGAAGCCAGTTCTATGATGCCACCGTCGGCACTTTTCCAAGGTGAGGCAGACTACCAAGCCGTATTAGACACTGCGGCTGCACCCGGTTCTAAAACAACGCAAATCGCGGCGCTAATGAATAATCACGGCGTATTGGTTGCCAATGAATACGCAGCAAGCCGCGTGAAAGTTCTTCATGCCAACATCGAACGTTGTGGCGTTCGTAATGCCGCACTCAGTAACTTTGATGGTCGAGTTTTCGGTGGGTGGTTACCAGAACAGTTTGATGCTGTGCTGCTAGACGCGCCCTGCTCTGGTGAAGGTACGATTCGCAAAGACGCTGATGCGATGAAGAACTGGACGTATCAATCTGTAGTCGATATTGCTGACACTCAAAAAGATCTGATCGAAAGTGCTTTTCATGCTCTCAAACCTAACGGCGTGCTGGTTTACTCAACCTGTACGTTAAGCACAGAAGAGAACCAACAAGTGTGTCATCACCTAAAAGAGACCTTTGGTGATGCGGTTGAGTTCGAATCTCTTGAATCACTATTCGACAATGCTAAAGCAACCACGACAGAAGAAGGCTTTCTACACATTTTCCCACAAGTGTATGATTCAGAAGGTTTCTTCGTTGCGCGCATCCGTAAATTAGCGTCTGTGACACCACCTGAAGTGAAAAAACGTCTGGGCAAATTTCCATTTGAAAAAGCGTCAAAGAAAGCTCAACAAGAAGTCGCTGAACAACTGCTGGGCGCACTCGATATCGAACTACCAAGTGATACTCAAGTTTGGATTCGTGACAAAGACGTTTGGCTATTCCCGGAAGCGCTAGAACCTATGATCGGTGAGTTCCGTTTCTCTCGCATGGGCATCAAGATCGCTGAAACCCATAAAAAAGGTTACCGCTGGCAGCACCAAGTCGCGACAACGCTCGCAACAGGCAATGAAGCCAACATTGTAGACCTTAGCATTGAAGATGCTCGTGAATGGTTCATGGGACGCGATGTTCGCCCTGAAGGCTTGTCAGGCAAAGGTGAAGTACTAGTGAAGTACAATGGTGCAATCATCGGCCTTGGTAAGTGGGTTGGCAACCGAGTGAAGAACGGTTTACCACGCGAACTCGTGCGCGATAAGAACCTATTCTAAATAGCTTTCGTGCTTAACGGCTTAAAGAATCGCACAAACAAAAAGCCCAAACAATGTTAATTGTTTGGGCTTTTTCTATTCTACCGGTCATGTAACTCTGTGTGCGAGCGCTTGTAAATCAACGACTAATTATACAAACATCAATTCAAGTCACTATTTCAAATAAGAAAAATCGCACTTTAGGAAATCTAAACTAGACTTCAATCTAATAGTCAAAAGATTGAAACGATTAGCGTAGGCTCTTCGGAGCCCTTTCCCCTAAGCCCAAACAGGAAGGTTTGGGCTTTTTTTTGACCGAAAGGATCGCTTATTTAACTAAGCTGATACCTTCTTTGTCGATAGTGATCTTGCCAGATTTGTACAAACCACCAATTGTCTTCTTGAACGTACCTTTACTGGTTCTGAATGCAGAGAAAATAGCTTCAGGAGAAGACTTATCATTCAAAGGCAGGTAACCGCCCTTCTTCTCAAGAAGATCCAGAACCTTAGTGCTTAGGTCATCCATCTTAGCGACACCAATTTTCTGAAGAGACAAATCAATCTTACCGTCTTCTTCACGAACGTTTTTAATGTAGCCTTTTAGTGTCTTACCAATAAACAGCTTACCGATGATGTCTGATGGGAAAATCATACCCCAGTGTTCACCGTTCACGATCGCTTTGTAACCAAGTTGGCTGCGCTCAGCGATAATAAGATCAACTTGTTCATTTTGCTTATAAGTCGCAGGCGTGTTGTCTAACCATTTGTTGAACTTCGTTGTACCAACGATACGGCTCGATGCTTTATCGATATACACATATACTAAGATTGACTGGCCTTCGTTTAAACGGCCGCGCTGCTCGCTGAAAGGAACAAGAAGGTCCTTACCTTTCACGCCCCAGCTCATGAATGCACCAGTGCTGTTAACACCTTCAACCGTCATCAAGCCAAACTGCCCTACTTGAGCGATTGGTTTTTCAGTTGTGGCAGCGATCTGGTTGTCAGAATCAATGTATAAGAAAACATCTAGCTTTTGACCAATTTCAACACCTTCAGGAGTAAATCGTTTCGGCAGCAACACCGTTCCATAGTCGCTCGCGTCAAGGAATACACCGAAGTCTGCTTGTTTTACTACTTCTAGGTTGTTTATTTGACCAATATTAATCATCAAGATTGTCTCTACTTTAAATTTGGCGGTGATTATACGTGATCTCTGATATGCTTTCGCTAGTTTCATTCATATTTTTATATTCTAGGAGACATCGTTGATCACCGTTGATAAACAAGATGCGATAACACTTAAAATTAACCATGCGATGGCGAAGACCAAAAAGCTCGATATGGACGTTTATCTATTCATTCCCGGTGAACTCGGACTGACTCCGGAAGTACTTTCTGAAAGTGCCTTCTTCTACAGTTCAATTACTCAAAAGCGCGCTTACTACAGTGATAAGACACTATTACCATTGGTACACAGCCGCTTGGCAAAACGCGGACGCTTATCGACGACACAGTATCGTGTGAGTTTGAGTTTGTTCGCCTATCAATACGTGATTGCTTTAGATAAAGCCGTGAGCAGCTTGAACAAGACAGATAGTGACGACGTAACGGCTGATGACGTCGATGAAGTCATCGAACTGGCTTTAGATATCCTCAAGAAGCTTCGTCGTAGTATTCCTTATGAAGAAAACCTAAAGCGCTATTATGCCAATATTGATAATTACCTTTCTTGGTACACGGAGCAAAAGTTCTTATCTTTGGTATCACATATGCCACGTGGCAGTGAATACTCGACGATAAAAGAGCGACTCTTGACGCTTTGTGAAAAAGAGACCGCCCATCGAAAACTTAATCGCTATAACTCAGCGAAGGTACGAGAAGACGTAACACGTTTGAGCAACAAGATGCGACTGTTACGACGCTTGATCGAACACCCTATCGTCCTCAAAGAAAAGACGACATCAATGGGTAAGAACGTGAAGAGAGCCGTTAAAGGCATCGCCACAGGCTTGGTCATGGTGGTAGTTACCACAACCGTTATATTAGCTCGCGACTTTCTTGGAGAGATTACCGCATCTTTCATCGTATCGATGTCATTCATTTACGCTTTGCGTGAAATCTTCAAAGATGATTTAAGAGACATACTGTGGCGCTGGCTGCGTAAAGGCAAACCCAAGTGGAAGCGTCGCTACTTTGATCCAACAACCAATAAATCTGTCGGCCATAAGCTTGAATGGTTGGACTACGCGAATTTTTCTAAGTTAGCAGACCGTATTCAATCAATACGCAAGAAACGTGTTGTTCAACGTGAAGAGCAAATTTTGCACTATCGTTCGCATACAGAGATGTCGACATCGACATTCATGAGTGGTTACGAAGAGACTCGTGAAACGGTATCGATCAGCCTCAGAGCACTGACACGCTTAATGGACAAGGGTTCAAATAACGTATATCGAATGAATGAAGGGCAAGTAAGCCGAGAATCAGTAGAAAAACGCCACCTGCTCAACCTGATCATTAAAGAGAACAATCACGATGATGAGCCTACCTATTACCGCTGGAAAATAGTCATGAACCGTTCAAAAATCGTTGATATCGAGCAAATCACTCAAGAATCATAACGTTGTTAGGATGTGCGGTACGGTATGTGGGTATTCAATTCACATACCGCTCTTCCACTTGTTCAACGACTTCTTTCGAACGATGTCAGCCCAACCTTATACTTACGAGCTATTGTCTAGCTGGGACTTTCTTAATCGAAAGTGTTAGCGTGAATTCCGCCATTGGTTCGTCGCCATGCAAAGACGGGCAGGTCGCTATGATGGTCACTGGTTGATTCACACGCTCACCAGTAGACATGGTTTCTGCCAACATAGTGTTGATCAGCTCACCATCGTTACAAGTGAAGTGTACGTCACCTTCTGGACGCTTCAAGAAATTACCTGTCACCTCTTTAAATGCCAAAGAAATCTTTTCGCCCTGCTGCTGAGATTTACTCATAGCAAGGAAACCACCTGCTACGTCAGCTCCCACAGCTAACACACCAAAATACATGCTATTGAGGTGGTTCTTAGTTCGCCTTTTGAGAGGAATTTTCACTTCAACATGTTGATTATCCAGCGCGAGCAGTTTTGGTCGACATAGCCAGATCAGAGGTACTTTGAAAAAGCCAAACATGCTCAAGTAGAAATTTGCTTTTTGTAGAGGGGTCAGCATTCGGATTACCTAGTCAAATAAGTCATCAGACCAGTTAATCGATTAGCGATGTGCATGTCAAAAAAATGTTACAAAAAAGAGATATCATCGCATAATGATATCTCCCTTTTTCTCTAAGCTTTAGTGACTTAGATAAACTCATACAGCAAGTTGATTTATCTAGACAATAAGCTGGTTTATGCAGTGATAACTGTTTCTACACCTTCGAGATCCGCAATGAACCATTGTAAGCGCGGGTAGTCCACCAGGCCTTGAGTCACAAGCAGGACGGGCTTCTTCGCGTTCAGTGTTGCTTTAACAATCATACTCAACAAGGTAATAACTGCCTCGTTTTGAGGATCAAAAGCGTGTTGCTGAGCTTCATTGTGCTTGTCTACACCTAAAGTGAAAGACGCTAAGCTATCAACGTTTACCACAACACCATCAAAATAATGCAGTAATCTTTCGCTTAGTAGCACTGCAGACGGCACATCGCACGAGAACAGAACTTTCAAGCCATTCAGACCACGCGGTAAGCCTTGCTCTGCAAGCAAATCAATAATCTTAGCGGCATCGCTTAATGCTCGTACATACGGTACAACCACTTCAACGTTAATACCCTGCTCTCGCAGCGCTTTAATAACCTGACACTCTAAAGCGAAAGCCTTGCTGTACTCGGCTGTCGCATAACGCGCAACCCCACGAACACCTAAGGCCGGGTTTGTCTCTTCGGCTTCACAGCTACCACCAAGTAACGAACGGAAGCCATAGCTATCAGCACTACTTAACGCAATACGAACAGTGGCGTGGTTTGGCTGAACGGCTGCTTGGATGGCAATAACCAAGGTCGAAACAAAATGCTCATCGACTGTTTTATCGCCAAGAATCGCATCTAAAGAGTTTTTTTCGATATCAGTCAGTGTTTCTAAATGACTTTCAATACTTGGATGATAGAAGACACGATCCATGACCAATTCAGATAATGAAACGTATAAGTGGTTGGAATTATTATTATCGTTGTAAGAAGGCAGCACATCACCTAAGACAAGTTCTGGGTGCAAAGTGCTTTGATTTTCTTGAGTCATTGCTGCTCCAGCATTTTTATGTTGTGTTCAAACGAAAATACCGATAGCTGCCTGTTAATACAAGTGAAAATCCCCCATTTGACGTTGGCCTGCTGATAAAAATGAGAATATTAGCAATAACAGAGATAACTTTGACTTAAGAGAGTTTATTCCTCTGTTCAATTCCGTTATCTTAACCACTTCGCAATAGAATAAAAAAGCTATCACATGCCATTAAAAACTGATGAGTTGAGAACCCAAGCTCTGGGTCCTATGCCAACTCCTGCCGAACTAGGCAATGCACACCCTATTACTGACGACGTTGCTGAGCGCATTAAGAATTCTCGCCGCCAAATCGAAGATATCCTAACGGGTCGTGATAATCGCCTATTAGTTATCGTTGGTCCTTGCTCTGTTCACGATACAGATGCGGCACTTGATTACGCTGAACGTCTAAGCCAGATTCAAGATCAATACAAAGATGAACTATTCGTTGTCATGAGAACCTACTTCGAGAAGCCTCGTACGGTTGTAGGATGGAAAGGTTTAATTACCGATCCGAATCTCGATGGTTCATACGCACTTGAAACAGGCTTGAATAAAGCACGTAAGCTATTGCTAGATATCAATAAGCTTGGCCTAGCTACCGCGACTGAATTCCTTGATATGATCACCGGCCAGTACATTGCAGACCTTATCACTTGGGGCGCAATTGGTGCTCGCACGACTGAATCTCAGATTCACCGTGAAATGGCTTCTGCACTGTCTTGCCCAGTTGGCTTCAAAAACGCAACTAACGGCAACATCAAAATTGCCATTGATGCGATTCGTGCTGCGCATGCTTCACACTACTTCTACTCTCCAGATAAGAACGGTCGCATGACGGTTTACCGTACTTCTGGTAACCCATACGGTCACGTAATTCTACGTGGTGGCGATAAAGGCCCTAACTTCGATGCTGAATCTGTAGATAACGCATGTAAGCAGTTGGCTGAATTCGATCTGCCTCAACGTTTAGTTGTAGACTTTAGCCACGCTAACTGTCAAAAACAGCACCGTAAACAGCTAGAAGTAGCGCAAGACATTTGTGAACAAATCAAATCTAACAAGAATCAAATTGCAGGCATTATGGCGGAAAGCTTCATTGTTGAAGGTAACCAGCCAATGACAGATATCAACAACCTAGAATACGGCAAGTCTATTACTGACCCATGCCTAAGCTGGGAAGATACTGCGACAATGCTCGATATGCTTGCAACAGCAATTAAAGATAGAAACTTAGCTTAAGGAAACAACACAATGCCATCATTTGACATTATCTCTGAAGTAGAAGCAGTAGAACTGCGTAACGCGGTAGACAACGCAAACCGTGAACTATCGACTCGTTTCGATTTTCGTGGCGTTGAAGCTAGCTTTGATTACAAAGATGAATCAGTAAAATTGACTGCTCAAGACGATTTTCAACTGAAGCAAATGCGCGATATCCTTCGTAGCAACCTAACAAAACGTAATGTTGATCCTAACGCGATGGAAGCGAAAGCAGCAGACCAAACAGGTCGCACTTGGCACCAAACGGTTATCTTTAAGCAAGGCATTGAAACTGATGTCGCTAAGAAGATCGTTAAGCTAATCAAAGACAACAAAGTTAAAGTTCAAGCTTCTATCCAAGGCGACAAAGTTCGTGTAACGGGTAAAAAGCGTGATGACCTACAAGCTGTTATGGCTCTAGTTCGCAGCGGTGAACTTGGTCAACCTTTCCAGTTTGACAACTTCCGCGACTAATTTGCGAGTTTGAGCGACTGCTTATTGTGGTTGCTCATTCATCAGCACAATGTCGTGTTTAAAATCGCAAAAAGCCACTTCTTTTAGGAAGTGGCTTTTTATTTATCGGTCAGTCTTATTCAGGGTCTCTAGTCGATTTGCAAACAACTAAAAAGCGCTCACTTCAACTAAAATCTATCAACTACCACTCACCTGAGCACTTTTGCAGCAGACAGTTTCAGGTCTTTGCCAACCAATAGATTAAACTCTACGCTTGCTGGTGGAATAAACACACACACTCGTAATTTCTCAGCTCTGGCTTGCTCAAGCTTGGTTGATAGCTCTCCGCTATTAACATAGCTCTCTCTTTCTGCATCTCGACGGCATAAGTCTATAAATTCGAATGGACAATCGATTGGTGAAAGTACTAGCTCTGCCTCTTGCATCAGACGTAAAGCCTTCATAGAAAGTAGCTCAACATCTTCTTCAAATTCGATCCAAGTGACCTGCCCTTCACTATCAACTTGCTCAGTCAACGACTGTTGATAGTACGATTCAAGTTGATCCCTATCCGTCACTTGATTAATAAAACTGGACGACAAAAAGCGCTCCCAGAATTTTCGGCGTTCATCAACAGTAGGAAAGGACTCTTTAATTGAATTGCGTTTTGATGCACCGAAGTCCGCTATCAAACCTATGTTCTGTGGCAATACAGTTTCGAGTTTTTCTCTAATATTTCTCACCAAAACAGGTGATGCACCCCCACTTGAGATCGCTATTTGGATTCGTCCGCGATTTATCATTGAGGGTGTGATGAAATCACAATAGGGTAAGTCATCGACCACATTGACAAGAATACCCATTTTTTTTGCATCATTATGTACTTGATGATTTAGGTTTGGGTTGTCTGTGGTTGCCCACACTTGTAAGTAGTTTTTCGAGATAAGCTGTGACGAGTAAAAATTTTGAACCCAACGAAGTTTGTCTTCATCGGCTAGCTCTTTTAAGTAAGGTGCGACCTTAGGAGAAACCAAAGTTACATTAGCACCCGCTCGCAGCAAACTGTCGACTTTTCGGCAAGCAACCTCGCCCCCACCAACCACTAGAATTGGCTTATTCTCTACATCCAAAAACATTGGGAAATAACGCATGTTCTTCCTTGAGACTACTTCAATAACTATTCAGACATGCTACCAAATTTGGAGCATATTCATAACTATCCAAGCGTAATAAAAATATTTATTGACCAAATTTCCACCTTTCTTAAGGCTAATGCGCCACCAATACGACTTTAATTCAGAATATTTACCTAGCCCACCATCAATATAAAAACCTAAATCTCGTTGCACCAACAGTGTGAACCGTTGCACTATTTACATTCAGTTAACATTTGGTCATTCTAATTGTGTTCGGATTTGTGATTTCATTCAAAATTCTTTTTAAATTATACATTTGTGAAACTACGGATCCTTTCCTAACCTTATAAACAGTTGTTTAAATCGCACACGGTTTCATTTGCAAAATGCAACTCGCTTAATTTGAGCAACAAGGTCATAGACAACGCAACACACAAGAGACACTCAAACGAGTATGAGTATCAGGTGTCACCTGGTTAACAAGGAAGGATACAAATGACAAATAAACTAACACTTCTTGCTTCAGTAGTAGCTGCATCAACTGCGATGATGGCAACATCAGCATCAGCGGCAGAAAGCACTCTGGACAAAGTCACATCTCAAGGTTTTCTAACTTGTGGTGTAAGTACAGGTCTTCCAGGGTTCTCTAACCCTAACTCAAAAGGTGAATGGGAAGGAATTGATGTTGAGTATTGTCAAGCTCTTGCAGCGGCTGTACTCGGTGACAAGACTAAAGTTAAGTATGTACCGCTAACAGCAAAAGAGCGTTTTACCGCGCTTCAATCTGGTGAAATAGACGTACTATCTCGTAACACAACATGGACGCTACATCGTGACACTGCTCTAGGTTTGAACTTCGTAGGCGTTAACTACTACGACGGTCAAGGCTTCATGGTTAAGAAAGAACTTGGACTAACAAGTGCTCAAGAACTAGATGGCGCTTCAGTGTGTGTTCAATCAGGTACAACGACTGAACTTAACCTAGCCGATTACTTCCGTAACAGTGGCATGTCTTACAAGCCAGTGGTATTTGATACGGCAGCACAAACATCAAAAGGTTTCGACGCGGGTCGTTGTGATGTTCTTACAACTGACCAATCTGGTCTATATGCACTTCGCCTGAATCTAGCTGATCCTAAATCTGCACAGGTACTTCCTGAAATCATCTCTAAAGAGCCACTAGGCCCTGTTGTTCGTCAAGATGATGACAAGTGGTTCAACGTAGCTAAATGGACCCTTTCTGCAATGATTAACGCCGAAGAATACGGCATCTCTTCTAAGAATGCTGACGAAATGCTTAAGTCAAAAGATCCAAACATCAAGCGTATTCTTGGTGTTGACGGTCCTAAAGGTAAAGGCCTTGGCATTCGTGACGATTGGGGTTACCAAGTCATTAAACAAGTTGGTAACTACGGTGAGAGCTTCGAACGTACTGTGGGTACAGGTTCACCACTACAGATCTCTCGTGGCGTAAACGCACTATGGAATGCGGGCGGCTTTATGTACGCTCCACCAATCCGTTAATAAATTTACAAGCATCAATTAGGGCGGACTTTTCCGCCCTATTTATTAAATGGATTTGAGGTTATAGCAGTATGAAACCTAATGAAACTATTTCTCCAACTCAAGAAAAACCACAGCCCAAAAGTGCCAACCTTTTTTACAACCCCACTTTTCGCTCAATTGTTTTCCAAATTCTCGCCGTCGCGGCGCTTTGTGCTTTCTTTTACACGATTGTAAATAATGCACTCACAAACTTAGACTCCCGTGGTATCGCCACTGGTTTTGATTTTCTCTCCCAAGAAGCTGGTTTTGGTATCGGCTTAACACTGATTGAATACGACGAAACATTCTCATACGGTCGTACATTCTTTATCGGTCTTCTCAATACCGCTTTAGTTTCAGTATTAGGCATCATGTTAGCCACAGTACTGGGCTTTAGTATGGGTATCGCTAGGCTATCTTCAAACTGGCTAGTTAGCCGATTTGCAGCTGTCTATATTGAGATATTCCGAAATATTCCTCTTCTTCTACAAATATTTTTTTGGTATTTCGCCGTTCTACAAGCATTGCCTTCCGCTCGTCAGAGTATGAGCCTTGGTGAAGCTATTTTCTTGAATGTACGTGGTTTGTACTTCCCAGCTCCAGTGTTAGAACAAGGCAGTAGCATTGTCATCGCATCATTGATTGTCGGTATCATCGCTACTTTTGTTATCAACATCTGGGCTAATAACAAACAAAAGCTAACCGGCCAACAAACACCAATGTTGCGAATTGCTGCAGCGCTGATTGTGGGCGTACCATTAGTCACTTACTTTGTTATGGGTATGCCTATCTCTGCGGAGTACCCTGTTCTGAAAGGGTTTAACTTCAAAGGTGGTATCAGCATCATTCCTGAATTGGCAGCATTGATGCTCGCTTTAAGTATCTACACAGCAGCATTCATCGCCGAGATTGTGCGTTCAGGTATTAATGCGGTAAACCATGGGCAAACAGAGGCTGCTATGTCTCTAGGGCTCCCGCGAACAAGAACTCTTAAGCTAGTCATTATTCCGCAAGCATTAAGAATTATTATCCCACCACTAACCAGTCAGTATTTAAACCTGACCAAAAACTCATCACTTGCGATGGCCATTGGTTATCCCGATCTTGTCTCTGTCTTTGCAGGAACAACATTG
>NZ_JBFRLX010000182.1:0-17448 GCF_041470165.1 Vibrio sp. 10N.286.46.A8 | reverse complement strand
GCCGCGATTAAAACGCTTTTACTCGAACAAAATTTAATCACGAAAGGTCAACACGCCCTAATAATTAAAAAATTTATATAGGTGAACAAATGGGTCACGCAGAAAGCAAATTCCAAGCAGCAAACATCGCAGTACTAACGGTTTCAGATACTCGTACAGAAGAAAATGACACGTCAGGTGGTTACCTAGCTGAGCATGCTAAAGAAGCGGGTCACAACGTGGTTGATAAGCAAATTGTTATCGATGACATGTACAAGATCCGTGCGATCGTATCTCAGTGGATTGCTGATGACAGCGTCCAAGCGATCATGATCACTGGTGGTACGGGTTTCACTTCTCGTGACAGCACCCCAGAAGCACTTAAGCCACTGTTCGACAAAGAAGTAGAAGGCTTTGGTGAGCTATTCCGCCAAGTGTCTTACGAAGAGATCGGTACTTCGACGATTCAATCGCGTGCAATCGCGGGTTTTGCTAACCACACGGTTATCTTTGCGATGCCAGGTTCTACAGGTGCGTGCCGTACAGGTTGGACTAAGATCATCAAGCAACAGATGGATGCTAGCCACCGTCCTTGTAACTTCATGCCACATCTTTCTGTATAAGGTGGTTTGAGCATGAGCCAATTTACCCATATTAACGCGTCTGGCGAAGCAAACATGGTCGATGTATCAGCTAAAGCAGAGACAGTACGTGAGGCGAGAGCGGAAGCTTTTGTTCAAATGTCAGCAGAAACGCTAGAGCTGATTGTTTCTGGCAGCCACCATAAAGGTGATGTTTTCGCAACGGCACGTATTGCTGGTATCCAAGCAGCGAAGAAGACGTGGGACTTGATTCCACTGTGTCACCCTTTGCTGCTAACTAAGGTAGAAGTACAACTTGAAGCGATCGAGTCTGAAAACAAGGTACGTATCGAGTCGGTATGTAAGCTTGCAGGTAAGACAGGCGTAGAGATGGAAGCGCTAACGGCTGCTTCTGTTGCTGCACTAACGATTTACGATATGTGTAAAGCTGTTCAGAAAGACATTGTTATCGAGAACGTACGCCTGTTAGAGAAGACAGGTGGTAAATCAGGACACTTTAAGGTGGAATCATGATTACGGTACTTTTCTTTGCACAAACTCGTGAACTTGTCGGTGTCGATAGCCTAGAAGTCGATGCGCAATACAATACTATTGAAGCGATTCGCAGCCACCTTGTAACACAAGAAGGCAAATGGGATATCGCATTGGAGGAGGGCAAGCTGCTGGCAGCACTCAACCAATCAATTGTACCTTTGACGACTGAAGTGAAAGACGGCGACGAAGTGGCTTTCTTCCCACCAGTTACTGGAGGTTAACCATGAATGACTCTCGAGTTATTGATCCAAGAGTATTAGTGACTGCTGAAGACTTTTCTGTGGGTGGCGAATACGATTATCTAGCTCAAGGTACGGCTGCGGGAGCGGTCGTGACGTTTGTTGGTAAAGTTCGCGACATGAACCTTGGCGACAACGTGATTGGTTTGTCTCTAGAGCATTATCCCGGAATGACAGAGAAGTCGCTGAGCGAGATCTGTGATCAAGCTGAAGCGCGCTGGCCTATTCAGAAGATGCGAGTGATTCACCGTGTTGGTGATCTAGATATCGGTGACCAGATTGTTTACGTTGGTGTATCCAGTGCGCACCGAGGGGCTGCCTTCGAAGCGTGTGAGTTTGTTATGGACTTCCTCAAAACCAAAGCGCCGTTTTGGAAAAAAGAACGTACCACTGAAACAACTCGCTGGGTTGATTCTCGCGATTCTGATACCAAAGCTGCAGAGCGCTGGGAAAAGTAAATTATCCACATAATGTTTCGTCCTTAACGTGATAACGCATTTCAGGTTAGGACTTAGGTAATAAAGCCGACGTTGAACGTCGGCTTTTTTGTGCGTGCTACAAAGTGATTTATAAATAAAAGGTTCTTTAATAAATGGTTAAGCAGTCAAGTTGCATATGAATTCAACGCGTGATTTAGTCTGTCTTGGTGCAGTGCTTTATGCTGTTTTGTATAAAGTGATAATCCTCACAAATAGTGCAGTCTATTTAGGGGATATGTGATGCGCAATTAGATTTCATGTGGCATTAATGTTAATTTGCCGACAGTGTTCTAGCATAAGATGCTAAATAAAAGTATCAATTCAGATACATCAACACTAAAGGCTGTTATTTAATAAATCCCTATGTGTAACTCACTATTCATTAGGGTTTTATTAGATATTTGCACTGATACCTTGAGTAATTCGGAGAATTATCCGATTTTTTGCGACTTGTTTATGGCAAATTACTTCAATGGTTGATAGTGTGTGCCTCAATCTTTGTAAGGTTTTAGATTTTTATGCTTAAATTTTGAGCTAAATAAATCTAAATCACTGCCGTTCAGTGAACTTAGCAAAGAAGTCATGGATGCAATACGTAAAACTTGGAGTTTATTAAATGTACAAGAATAAAATCACTCAGGCCCTTCTTCTAGGTGCTGGTTTGGCAGTGGCTGCCACTTCTACTCTTTCTATCGCTGCTGAAGTTCCAGCAGGCACAGAACTAGCAAAAGTTCAGGAACTTGTTCGCGGTAACGGTACTGAAGTTGCGACTATCGACCCACACAAATCTCAAGGTGTACCAGAATCTCACGTAATTCGTGATCTTCTAGAAGGTCTAGTGAACCAAGATGGCGAAGGTAATACAATCCCAGGTGTAGCCGAAAGCTGGGAAACGACGGACAACAAAACATTCACTTTCCACCTACGCAAAGATGCAAAATGGTCTAACGGCGATCCTGTAACAGCTGAAGATTTCGTATACAGCTGGAAACGTGCAGTTGATCCTGCCACTGCTTCTCCATACGCTTGGTACATGGAATATACCAAGATGGTGAATGCGAAAGACATCGTAGCGGGTAAGAAAGACAAGAGTGAGCTAGGCGTTAAAGCTGTAGATGCAAACACACTTGTTGTTGAATTAGAAACAGCGGTACCATACTTCGTAATGATGATGGGCCACACAACAGTGAAGCCAGTACACAAGGCAACTGTTGAAAAATTCGGTGACCAATGGACTAAGCCGGGTAACTTCGTAGGTAACGGCGCATTTTCTGTTGATAAGTGGGTTGTTAACGAACGTCTAGTTCTAAAGCGTAACGACCAATACTGGAACAACGATAAAACTGTTCTAAACAAAGTAACCTTCCTACCAATCGAAAACCAAGTTGCGGAAATGAACCGTTTCTTATCTGGTGAAATCGACTTCACAAATGAACTTCCAACTGAGCACTTCAAGCGTCTTAAGAAAGAGCACGCAGAAGACGTATCTGTAGCTGGTAACTTGTGTACTTACTACTACATCTTCAACACGAAGAAAGCTCCATTTGATGACGTTCGCGTACGTAAGGCTATCTCTTACGCAATTGACCGTGACATCGTGACTGGCGCTATCTTAGCGCAAGGTCAAAAACCAGCATATTTCCTGACGCCTGAAATCACGGCGGGCTTCGATCCTGAGCTTCCTCAGTACGGTACAATGTCTCAAAAAGAACGTAACGTAGAAGCGGCACGTCTTCTTGAAGAAGCGGGCTACGGCAAAGACAATCCACTAAACTTCAACCTACTGTACAACACTTCTGAAAACCACAAGAAGATTGCTGTAGCACTAGGTTCTATGTGGAAGAAAACACTGGGTCTTAAAGTTACACTTGAAAACCAAGAGTGGAAAACTTACCTATCTTCTAAAGATTCTGGTGACTTCGAAGTAGCTCGTGCTGGTTGGTGTGGTGACTACAATGAAGCGTCGTCATTCCTAACGCTAATGAAGAGTAACAACACTACCGGTGGTGTTCACTACGACAGCGCGGCTTACGATCAAATCATTGATAAAGCACTGAACTCGACTTCAGAAGAAGAGCGTAAAGCACTTTACCTTGAAGCTGAGGCGCTAATGGCTAACGATATGCCTATCGCACCTATCTACCAATACGTGAAATCACGTCTACTAAATCCGCACGTTGGTGGCTTCCCTACTAATAACGCGGAAGATAAGATCTTCTCGAAAGACTTATACATCAAGGCTCAATAAGCTTCGATTCTAAAAGTTAATATAACTATAACGATACAGACACTACATGCGTAATACGCGCATGTAGCGTCTTTCTAATTTTAATTGTCACAGACTGAAAGAGTGAGTTTATGCTTAAATTCATTATGAAAAGGATATTTGAAGCGATTCCAACGATGTTGGTGTTGATCACTATATCTTTCTTTCTCATGCGTTTCGCACCGGGTAACCCGTTTTCAAGCGAGCGTCCATTACCGCCAGAAGTTATGGCTAACATCGAAGCTAAATACGGCTTAGATAAACCAGTATTTGAACAGTACACCACGTACTTAACCAACATCCTTCAGGGTGATTTTGGTCCATCTTTCAAATATCAAGATTACACAGTAAATGAGCTGATTGCTGTAGCACTTCCAGTATCTGCGAAGGTAGGCTTCGTTGCCTTTATCTTTACGCTAATTATGGGGGTCACCGTCGGTACTATAGCCGCGTTGAAGCACAATACCTGGGTCGACTACACCATAATGTCGACTGCCATGCTCGGGGTGGTGATGCCATCCTTCGTGTTGGCACCAGCGCTTATTTACCTTTTCTCCCTGCACTGGAATATATTCCCCGCAGGTGGTTGGCATGGCGGCACCTTCGCGTACATCGTGCTACCTGTCATTGCGATGTCTCTTCTATATGTAGCTACCTTTGCTCGTATCACTCGCGGTAGCATGATTGAAACTCTAAACAGTAACTTTATCCGTACTGCTCGTGCTAAAGGTCTAAGTTACCGTTATATCGTTCTTAAACATGCGCTTAAGCCAGCAATGCTACCTGTTGTTTCATATATGGGGCCTGCTTTCGTAGGTATCATCACAGGTTCAGTTGTTGTTGAAACCATCTTCGGCCTACCGGGTATCGGTAAGCTGTTTGTTAACGCCGCGTTTAACCGTGACTACTCGTTAGTAATGGGTGTAACCATTTTGATTGGTTTCCTATTCATCTTGTTCAACGCTATCGTTGATATTTTACTAGCGCTTATTGACCCGAAAATTCGCTACTAACAGGGACGCATGGTTATGTTGAAGAAAAAAGAAAACTTAGAAGCGATCGAAAAATTCTCTGAGAATTTGGAAATTGAAGGTCGTAGTTTGTGGCAGGATGCGCGTATTCGTTTTATGCGCAACAAAGCGGCAATGATCAGTCTGTTCATTCTAATTATCATGGTGCTATCGGTAATCTTCTTACCTATGTTGGCGCAGCATGCTTACGATGATACCGATTGGTACGCAATGCACGTTGGTCCAAATGCGGATCATTGGTTTGGTACTGACAGTTTAGGTCGTGACTTATACGTTCGTACGATGATCGGCGGCCGTATTTCTCTTATGGTTGGTGTGATGGGCGCATTTGTAGCGGTACTGATTGGTACGCTTTACGGTGCAGCTTCAGGTTTCATTGGCGGTCGTACTGACCGAGTGATGATGCGTATCCTAGAGATCTTGTATGCAGTACCATTCATGTTCCTTGTGATCGTACTGGTAACATTCTTTGGTCGTAATATTGTACTTATCTTTGTTGCTATCGGTGCTATTGCTTGGCTCGATATGGCACGAATCGTACGTGGTCAAACGTTGAGTCTACGTAGCAAAGAATTCATCGAGGCTGCTCACGTATGTGGTGTAAGTAAATGGAAGATCATTACACGTCATATCGTACCGAACGTATTGGGTATTGTTGCGGTTTACTCGACGCTACTTATTCCGAGCATGATCCTTACTGAATCATTCTTATCTTTCCTTGGTCTTGGTGTTCAAGAACCTATGACAAGTTGGGGCGCGCTATTACAAGAAGGCTCGCAAACAATGGAAGTTGCTATTTGGCAACTAGCATTCCCAGCGGCATTCATGGTAGTTACGCTGTTCTGCTTTAACTACGTAGGTGATGGTCTGCGCGACGCGCTTGATCCAAAAGACAGATAAAGAAATAGCAAATAAAAATACAAAAGCTATAAAAGATTGAAGGAAGCAATGATGAGCTTATTAGATGTCAAAGATCTGCGCGTCGAATTTACCACGCAAGATGGTATCGTAACCGCAGTAAACGACTTGAACTTCTCACTTAACCAAGGCGAAACGCTGGGTATTGTTGGTGAGTCGGGTTCAGGTAAATCACAAACGGTATTTGCACTGATGGGGCTGCTGGCTAAGAACGGCATCATCTCAGGTAGCGCAAAGTTTGAAGGCAATGAAATTCTTAACCTGCCTGAAAAAGAGCTGAACAAAGTACGTGCTGAACAGATCGCGATGATCTTCCAAGATCCAATGACGTCACTGAATCCTTACATGAAAGTATGTGACCAGCTGATGGAAGTACTGATGCTGCATAAAGGCATGGGTAAAGCAGAAGCGTTCGAAGAATCAGTGCGTATGCTGGAAGCGGTTAAAATCCCTGAAGCACGCAAGCGCATCACTATGTACCCGCACGAGTTTTCGGGCGGTATGCGTCAGCGTGTGATGATCGCAATGGCACTGCTGTGTCGCCCTAAATTGCTTATCGCTGATGAACCAACAACGGCACTGGATGTAACCATTCAAGCGCAAATTATGGAATTGCTGAACGAACTTAAAGATGAGTTCAATACGGCAATCATCATGATCACTCATGATTTGGGTGTTGTTGCTGGCTCATGTGACAAAGTACTTGTGATGTACGCAGGTCGTACAATGGAATATGGCACGGTTGATGAAATCTTCTACGAGCCAAGCCACCCTTATGCGGAAGGCCTGCTTAAAGCAATTCCTCGTTTGGATACCGAAGGTGAAATTCTACCGACGATTCCAGGTAACCCACCTAACTTACTTCGCCTACCAACAGGTTGTCCTTACCAAGACCGTTGTCACCGTGTAATGGACCGTTGTAAGCAAGAAGCACCGATTCTACAGCCATTTGCTAAAGACCGTCAGCGTGCTTGTTTTTCAGACTGGGAGACTTGGACAAAATGAGTAAAGAATTACTATTAGATATTAAAGACCTAAAAGTTCATTTTAGCATTGCGGCTAAGTCTGCTTGGCCTTGGGCGAAACCATCAAACCTTAAAGCAGTTGATGGTGTTGATGTTCATCTTTACGAAGGCGAAACGCTAGGTGTGGTTGGTGAGTCTGGTTGTGGTAAGTCGACTTTTGCACGCGCAATTATCGGTTTGGTTGAAGCGACTGAAGGTCAAGTGATGTGGTTAGGTCAGGACCTGACTAAGATGCAAGAAGTGAAACGTCGTGAGACTCGTAAAGAGATTCAGATGATCTTCCAAGATCCGCTAGCATCACTCAACCCGCGTATGTCAGTCGGCGACATCATTGCTGAGCCTCTAGAGACTTTTTATCCTGAGCTTTCTAAACAGGAAGTGAAAGATCGAGTTAAAGAGATGATGGCAAAGGTTGGTCTACTACCCAACGTAATCAACCGTTACCCACATGAATTCTCTGGTGGTCAGTGTCAACGTATCGGTATCGCACGTGCACTTATCTTGAAACCTAAGATGATCATCTGTGATGAGCCGGTTTCTGCTCTGGATGTCTCTATCCAAGCTCAAGTAGTAAACCTTCTTATGGAACTACAGAAAGAGTTAGGTTTGTCTTTGGTATTCATCGCGCACGATTTGTCGGTTGTTAAACACATTTCTGACCGTGTATTGGTGATGTACTTAGGTAATGCTGTTGAACTAGGTGAATCAGATGCCTTGTTCTCAGATCCTAAACACCCATATACCAAAGCATTGATGTCTGCAGTTCCGATTCCAGACCCTCGTTTAGAGCGCAGCAAAACGATTCAGATGCTGGAGGGTGATCTCCCATCACCAATTAATCCACCATCGGGTTGTGTGTTCCGTACTCGTTGCCCTGAAGCAACCGAGGCGTGTGCGCAAACTAAGCCAACTATTCAAGGCGATGACGTTCACGCAGTATCTTGCTTGCACGTACAAGTCTAGAGCCTATTTAAAACGGTTCAGCCTGTGACAGGCTTAAGCGCAACTTTTTATAGGTTGCGCTTTTTTTATGCTTACGTATTCGAGGATCTTTACCTTCATCAAATTATTTGAACAACTAAGCCAACTTCTTCTAGTTTTGAAAAAGTTGGCTTTTTTTATACTAATACCAATCGTAGTAAATAACTGCTCATCCTAGCTTGTTAAAACGCTCGATAACTTCGTTAGAAATTTTGATTGTAAAATAACTACTTATCAAAAATTGCAGCCTTGTTCTCAAGCCTTTTTCCGGCGCTATTTATGATCATTTACTTACTGTGATTGGTATTACAGCTATAGTTCCCACTATATCCCTTTATCATCCCTCACTTTAGGTCTTCTATGCGCATACGTAGCTCCTTTACTCAGTCGATAGTGCTCTTCTTAACCCTATTGGTTGCTAGCCAAATCTTTTCTTATTACGCGGTGTTCAATTATGCATTGATGCCGAGTTTGCAGCAGTTTAATAAGATTTTGGCTCACGAACTAAACCTAGTATTGGACCAAGGCAGTGATATCGAGATTGATGCACCACTGCGTCAGCGTGTACTTGAGCAGCTCGGGGTTACGGTTCATGCCAAGGACAGTGAAGCGTCGGGCGAGTACTACCATGCGGTCGCGATAGACCTGATGAGTGAGGAGATGACCAAAGAGCTCGGTTCTGAAACCGAAGTGCGATTGGTTTTGGGCAAAGAAAGTTACGTGTTGTGGATGGACATTGCGCAGTTGCCTAACTCCTTGATTCGTATTCCCCTGTCTGAGCTGCAAGAAGAAGACTTTGCGCCTCTATTTCGTAACAGTCTGATCATGGCGTTGTTGATTGTTGCTGGTGGGTGGCTGTTTATCCGCTTGCAAAATCGGCCGTTGATAGCCCTAGAGAAAGCCGCGCAAGGTGTTGGGCGTGGTGATATTCCACCGCCACTTCCAGTGCAAGGTGCACAAGAGATTCGCTCGGTAACTCGAGCCTTTAATCAGATGTCGAAAGGCATTCAAGAACTCGAAGAAGATAGAGCCCTACTAATGGCGGGTATCAGCCATGATCTGCGTACACCACTCACGCGTATTCGCTTGGCGACTGAGATGATGTCGCCAGAAGACAGTTATCTAGCGGAAGGGATCATCAGTGATACTGAAGAGTGCAATGAGATCATCAGTCAGTTTATGGATTACCTAAAGCCTGTTGATCGAGACTCATTCCAGGCGGTATTTGTTGATGATATTGCGCGCGAGGTCTCTAGCTCTGAAGGTGGCTATGAGGTTCAGATTGAAACCGATATTCCAGAAACCATGAAACCTGCGTTGGGTAACCCGATCGCGATGAAGCGTGCAGTGAGTAACTTGGTGGTGAACGCGCTACGCTACGGTAATGGTTGGGTCAAAGTATCGACTGGCATGACGGCAGATAACAAACTGGCTTGGGTAACGGTAGAAGATAACGGTCCGGGTATTCCACAAGACCAGATCGGGAAGTTGTTTGAACCGTTCACGCGTGGTGACACGGCTCGTGGTAGTGAAGGGACAGGTTTAGGTTTAGCGATCGTGAAACGTATTGTTAGTCAGCATCAAGGTGCGGTGGTGGTGAATAACCGCAGTGAGGGTGGCTTGAAGGCGCAGATCAGTTTCCCTGTGAAACCTTAGGCTATACGCACGAAAAAGGCTTCCTTGTAGAAGCCTTTTTACGTTTTAAGCAAGATATGAGGGCGAATTACGCCTTAGAATACACATCGCGCTCACCCAGCCAGCGGTTGATGATCGCCTTGGCGTTGTCTGGGTAGCTATCGTGAATATGACGCGCGATACGCTGCACTTCAGGTATCAAACGTTGGTCACGGACTAAGTCGGCAATCTTAAAATCAGCCAAGCCTGTTTGCTTAGTGCCAAGCAGTTCACCGGGGCCACGGATCTCTAAGTCACGCTGAGCTATCACAAAGCCATCGTTACTTTCACGTAGTACTCCTAAGCGTTTCTGAGCGGTTTTAGAGAGTGGGGAGTGATACAGCAGTACACAATGGCTCGCGACTGAACCACGGCCAACACGGCCACGCAGTTGGTGGAGTTGCGCTAGACCAAGACGCTCAGGATTCTCGATGATCATTAAGCTTGAATTCGGTACATCTACACCTACTTCAATCACGGTTGTAGCAACTAACAGGTGCAGTTTGTTCTCTTTGAATTCCTGCATCACCGCTTGTTTCTCTGCGGGTTTCATTCGGCCATGAACCAAACCAATCTTTACGTCGGGCAGTTTGCGTTGCAGCTCTTCTGCCGTATCCGCTGCAGCTTGAGCTTCCAGTACTTCCGATTCATCAATCAACGTACACACCCAGTAAGCTTGTTTGCCTTCATTGAGACACGCATTTTTCACACGTTCAACAATGTCATCGCGTTTAGTATCAGGAATCGCGACGGTTTGAATTGGGGTTCGCCCCGGTGGTAACTCATCAATAATCGAGGTTTCGAGGTCGGCATAGGCCGTCATCGCCAGCGTTCGTGGAATTGGTGTTGCCGTCATCACCAGTTGGTGAGGGTAATAACCTTGCTTGGCGCCTTTTTCACGCAGCTCTAATCGCTGGTGGACGCCAAATCGGTGCTGCTCATCAATGATCACTAAACCAAGGTTGTTGAACTCGACATGCTCTTGAAATAGCGCATGAGTACCGACCACCATTTGCGCTTCGCCGCTGGCAATACGTGTTAGTTCAGTTTCACGAGCTTTGCCTTTGAGCTTACCTGCTAGCCATCCAACTTGAATACCCATTGCCTCAAACCAGTTGGCAAAGTTAATCGCGTGTTGTTCTGCGAGTAGTTCAGTGGGTGCCATAAGTGCTACTTGCTGACCGTGTTCGAGTGCGCGAACGGCTGCTAGTGCAGCGACTAAGGTTTTACCAGAGCCCACATCACCTTGCACTAAACGCATCATAGGGTGCGGCTTTTCCAAGTCAGCTTCGATCTCTTTGGTCACTCGTGCTTGGGCATTGGTTGGTGAAAACGGCAGCTGAGCCAGTAGCTTATCTTTAAGAGTGTTTACTGGAGGAAAAGGCATTGCCTTGTCTTGCTGCCCTTTGCTACGAACAGACAACATAGACAGGTTTTGAGCCAGCAACTCTTCCATAATCAGACGCAGTTGCGCAGGGTGCTTGCCTTCATCAAACAGCTCTAGGTCAATGCCCGGGGGCGGCCTGTGAATGGTATGCAGTGCTTGTGCGAGGGTAATTTGGTGGTCGTATAGACCAGACGGTAGCAGCTCATTGACGGCTGCTTTATCGATTAACTCTAGAGCTTGGTCTGTGAGGTTACGTAGCGTGACTTGTCTTAGCCCTTCAGTGGTTGGATACACCGGAGTCAGGTTGGCTTCAACGTCTGGTTGTTGCCTAGGAGCAAAGAATTTGTAATCCGGATGGACAATCTCAAGCCCCATATTGCCGCGCTTGATCTCACCATAAGCATGCACTTGTTTGCCTTCGGCAAAGTTATTCTTCATTCCTGCAGTAAAGTTGAAAAAGCGCAGAGTAATCGTGCCGTTACCGTCGCTGATCTTTACTGCGAGCATCTTACGTTTACCGAAAATGGTATCAACATGCATCACCTTGCCTTGCACAGCAGCCCACAGCCCGGCATGCAGCTTTACGATGGGATAGATACGAGTTCTATCTTCATAGCGCAAAGGCAGATGAAATAACAGGTCTTGTACATTGTTAAGCCCAACCTTTTCCAGTTTCTCTGCGACTTTTGCGCCGACTCCAGATAAAGAGTTGAGAGGGATAGCAGATAAAAGCTGTGACATAACAAGGCTCATAAACGTAAGAGAGATAATCTATTCAAGCATTTTACTGGATTTTTGTACAGGCATGAATAGCATGAAGCTAGGGGAACTCTAGAATCGCAGCCACAAAAAAATCCCCTTAAGCGACAAAACATTAAGGGGATTTCAATTCTTAGCAAAGTTGCCAATAAATTCGAACGTTAGTTCTTACGACGTCTTACTTTGAGCGCGTGTGGCATCACACGTAGCTTCTTCATAATGCTCGCTAAATGAACACGATCTTTCGTGGTCAACAAGATAGTCACTGTGTACAAGCGTCCGTCACGTTCTTCGGTTGAAATACCGTGAATGTTCGAGCCGGTTTTCGAGATAACGTTAGTTAGCTCAGCCAGCGCACCTTGATGGTTCTGTAATTCGACCTGAAGTTCAGCAGTGAACTCTTGGTTGTAATCGTCAGACCATTCAACCGCCATGTATTTATCCGGTTCTTTCTGGTAACCACGAACGTTTGGACACGTTTCACGGTGCACCACAAGACCACGACCTGGAGATACATGAGCAATAATGTGATCATCTGGAATCGGGTGACAACAGTTGGCGAACGTCAGTAATAGGCCTTCAGCACCACGGATAGGTAATTTCTTCCTAGGCGTATCGCTGTTGTTTGCCACTTCAGTCAGTTCGTCAGCATCGCCCAATAAACGACGAGCAATAACGATACTCATCAGCTCACCAAGACCAATCGATGCTAGCAAGTCTTCAATGTTATCGAGACGTAGATCAGACAATACATGTTCGATATTCTCTTGACCGACATCGGCAATAGAGTGTTCACCAAGTGCATGGTTCAGTAGGCGACGGCCAAGGGTAATCGACTCTTCACGACGCATCGTTTTCAGGACCTGACGGATCTTCGTACGCGCACGTGAGGTCACTACGTAGTTGAGCCATGCTGCATTCGGACGTGCGCCCGGAGCACTGATGATCTCAATAGTTTGGCCATTCTTCAGCGATTTGCTGAGTGGGTAAGGGTTCATGTCTACACGAGCACCGACACACATGTTGCCGACGTCGGTATGTACCGCGTAAGCAAAATCGACTGCTGTTGCGCCTGCTGGAAGTTCGACAATACGACCTTTCGGCGTGAATACGAAGATCTCATCTGGGAACAGATCAGATTTAACATTTTCAATGAATTCGAATGAGTTACCTGCGCTTTGTTGCAGCTCAAGTAAGCTCTGCATCCAACGTTGTGCTTTAACCTGTGCGGTTGTCCCGTTGCTACTGCGTGAGCCATTGCCTTTGTAAGACCAGTGCGCCGCGACACCTTTATCTGCCATCTGCTCCATATCTTCAGTACGGATCTGGACCTCAACTGGCACCCCGTGAGGGCCGATCATTGACGTGTGCAGAGATTGGTAGCCGTTGGCTTTCGGTACCGCAATATAGTCTTTCATGCGGCCAGGACGAGGCTTGTACAGGCTGTGGGCCTGACCAAGTACGCGATAGCAAGTATCTGGTGTATCAACCACCACGCGGAAAGCGTAGATGTCCATAATGGTGTGGAAGCGCTGTTCTTTGGTTTTCATCTTGTTATAGATGGAGAACAGGTTCTTTTCACGACCAAGTACGCGAGCAGGCAAACCGACTTCTTCAAGGCGGCCTTCGATTTCGCTATGGATACGTTGAATCATCTCCTTACGGTTACCACGCGCAGCTTTCACTACGTTTTTCAGGACGCGATAACGGTTAGGATAAAGGGCTTCGAAGCCCAGCTCTTCTAGTTCTGTCTTGATGTTATGAATACCAAGACGATGAGCTAGCGGAGAATAAATCTCTAGGGTTTCACGAGCAATACGACGCTTCTTATCAGGACGAAGTGCCCCAAGCGTACGCATGTTGTGAGTACGGTCAGCTAATTTGATCAAGATAACGCGGATGTCTTGCACCATGGCGAGAACCATCTTACGGAAGTTCTCTGCTTGCGCTTCTTTGCGATCACGAAATTTAAGCTTATCCAGCTTAGATACACCATCAACCAGTTCAGCAACGGTATTGCCGAATTGAGCTTCTAGCTCCTCTTTTGTAACTTCAGTATCTTCAATTACATCGTGGAGTAAGGCTGCTTGCAGAGTTTCGATATCCAGACGCATTTCTGCCAGGATTCTTGAAACAGCTACAGGGTGGATAATGTATGGTTCACCCGTTGAACGGGTTTGCCCTTCATGGGCGTCTCTCGCTACCACATAAGATTGACGCAGAGCCTCAACTTGAGGCTCTGTTAGGTATTCTTGGGCAACGTCTTTGAGGCTATCGAATAGATACAAATTAAAGGCCCGGAAGGTTAATTAGTTCGAATGACGTTGATTCTATCAGCGAGTGTGAGCGATGCTGCTTACTGCTGCAAGCTCAGCCGCTTCTTGCTCTTGTTGCTCTTGACGCTCACGAGCATCTAGTACGTCTTTAGTGATAAGACCTTCTTCGATTTCGCGAAGAGCGATAACCGTTGGCTTATCGTTTTCTTCAGGCACTAGTGAATCTTTGCCGCCAGTTTGCATTTGACGTGCGCGGCGAGCCGCAATAAGAACTAGGTCGAAACGGTTGCCAACTTTTTCAACAGCGTCTTGAACAGTTACGCGTGCCATGAGGACTCCAAATAGTAATTAACTAATAAATTTTTGATGACGAGAAAGTATACAAGTTTAACTAGAGACTTTCTAGTTCACCGTATACTTATCTCAATGGAAAATCTAGGGGATCTAGATTATTCCGCTAATAAAGCAGTAAGCATGCCGCTGTATTTCGCTGCTTGCTTATCTTCTTTTAAGCGCTCCGCACGAATGATAGCTCTGAAGTCCATTAGGGCTGCATCAAAGTCATCATTCACGATCACATAATCATATTCTGCATAGTGAGAAATTTCTGATTTTGCTTCGCTCATGCGTTTCGCAATAACTTCGTCGCTGTCTTGACCGCGAACATTCAAACGACGCTCTAGCTCACCATTTGATGGTGGAAGAATGAAGACACTCTTCGCTTGAGGCATTTGTTCACGGATCTGACGAGCACCTTGCCAGTCGATATCTAGGAATACATCGATACCGCGGTCTAGGTTTTCTTCAATCCAAACGCGTGAAGTACCGTAGTAGTTGCCGAAAACTTCAGCGTACTCTAGGAATTCACCTTTATTAATAAGGTCTTCAAAATGATGCTTCTCTACGAAGTGGTAGTGAACACCATTTTCTTCACCAGGGCGCATACCGCGAGTGGTGTGTGAAACAGATACCTTCATTGCGTAGGTTGGATTGGTTTCTAGCATTGCTGAGATCAAGCTCGACTTACCTGCGCCACTAGGTGCAGATACGATGTAAAGAGTACCTTTGCCCATCTGTATATTTCCACTGTTGGTTGGATTGAGTGAGGGCGATAAACCGACACTATAAAAGATAGCACTGACTCTAATTTTTGTTCCGATGGTTGCATCTAAAAAGGGATAACAAGTAAAACTAATAGAGACAACTGGTGAAAATTAGGTCAGAAAAATGGAGGCGAAGAGTAGCATATTTAGATGATTGAGAACAACTGGCTTGATCGTTATTTATTCTCAAATGATCCTTCGTCTGATCTTCCTATAAATGTAATGACCGATCATGTTCAGTTTTTTATGTGATCTGAACAAAATTTGTTGAAGTTTTAATCTCAATCCTTACAATCCGCGCAAACGATTAAATGCTGTATATGTTTGATGAAATGGATCAAATGTTTCTACTACCGAGCCTACCTTGGTGACTACAGTTTTTAGTGTAGAGATCCCTCTATTCTCACAGCATTTGAATCTCAAATTTCTTAATTTAATACATAGGTTTTGTTGTGAATACCGACTCCACCCTGAAAGCCCAGAAGACATCTGGCTCACTTGACACCATGTTCAAACTCTCAGAGAGAAAGACCACGATCAGCACTGAGCTATACGCAGGTTTTATTACCTTCTTAGCGATGAGTTATATCTTGGCAGTTAACCCAGCAATTTTGGGTGGCATTCCGGGAATGGACAAAGGTGCAGTCTTTACGGCGACCGCTCTTTCTGCTGCTATTGCAACGCTTATCATGGGCATTTGGGGTAACTATCCAGTCATGCTAGCACCTGGCATGAGCATGAATGGCTTCTTCAAAGGTTTATTGTTAAGTGGTTCAGTGGCGGTACTTTGGAATGAAGCATTATTTGGCATCTTCCTATCGGGTATTCTTTATCTTGCCTTCTCATTGACTAATATCCGTAAGTCGATGATTGAATCGATTCCTGAAGATTTGAAGCTGGCGATTACTGTGTCTCTCGGCTTGTTCATTGCCTTCTTAGGCCTTAAGAATGCGGGTATCATCGTTTCTAACCCGTTCGTACTGGTTGGTTTAGGTGACATTTCCGATCCAAAAGTGATCATCGCTTATGTGAGCATCTTCATCGCATTGGGCTGTATGGTTCGTGATATTAAGTTGGCCACGTTTATCTCGTTTGTTTCAGCTATCGTACTGACCATTCTTGCTGATGTATTCATGGGCACATCAAACGCCCCAATCCCTGACCAATTCGTTTCAATGCCACCAAGTATGGCAGGCAGCTTTGGCGCTATCTTTGACTTCTCAGCTTTTACGCCTGAGAAAATGTTCGATTTGTTGTTCATCGTACTTATCTTCTTGATTGTCGATTTCTTCGATGGATTGAGCACGATTGTGGGTGTTGGCCGTGATGCCGGTATCATCGACAAAGACGGTAAAGTGCCGAATGCAAAATCGGCGCTAGTGGCTGATGCGGGCGGTACTGTGATTGGTTCAATTCTAGGTACCACATCGATTACTGCTTTCTCTGAATCGGGTATTGCCTCTTCTCAAGGTGCGAAAACAGGTTTAGCGGCAGTCATGGTGGCTGGCCTATTCCTAGTATCTCTATTCCTATACCCAATCTTCTCTATCTTCTCAGCGGCAATGGTCGCGCCTGCGATGGTTGTGGTAGGCATCTACATGGTGGGTCGTCTTGGTCAGATTAACTGGGAAAAGAAAGAGTCACGCATTGCAGCTTTCTTCACCATCATGTTCACAGTGCTAAGCTTCTCACCAGCGAACGGTATGGCGATGGGTTTCATCAGCTACGCATTCACAATGGTTGTTGCAGGTAAGCGCAAAGAAGTGCACCCATTGATCTACGGGCTGTGTGTGGTGTTCTTAACTTATCTGATTCTGTTGTAGGTTAGTTAGCCACTAGAAAGTGGCTAAGTAAAAAAACAAGTCGATGGCTCTGCAGTGAATGTGGGGCCATTTTTGTATTCGTCGCTTCTCTAGAGCGCATGCTAATGTAGAGACTGGATTAATTATTTTTTTAAGAGTGACTATGCCTTCTCACTTACCTAAATCTTTTAGTAAGCCGTTTTTAAAAGTATTTCACATTATGGAAGCGGTATTACTGGTAGCGATCACGCTCGCGACCTTGTTTGCGATGGTCGAAGAGTTCATGCATGTTTTTGCTGAACGTCGAGTGCAATTGACCGATATTCTACTGATGTTCATCTATTTAGAAGTGTTGGCGATGGTTCAGCAGTTTGTGATGAACGGTAAGATCCC
>NZ_JBFRLX010000181.1:0-4483 GCF_041470165.1 Vibrio sp. 10N.286.46.A8 | reverse complement strand
GTTCTTGCAACAGATTGGCTACTTAGTCCCTGAAGGCGAAGATTTTCAAGTAACCACCGCAAGTGTTGAGCCTGAAATTGCAACACAAGCAGGCCCGCAGCTCGTTGTGCCTATTATGAATGCACGTTTTGCACTTAACGCGGCTAATGCGCGTTGGGGCAGTTTATACGATGCGCTCTACGGTACCGATGTCATCAGTGAAAGTGATGGTGCAGAAAAGGGTGGAAGTTTTAACCCTGTACGTGGCGCTAAAGTAGTGAGCTACGCTCGAGGTTTCCTTGATGATGCTGCACCTCTCAACGGTGTTTCCCATAAAGACGTAACCAAATACAGCATCAGCAACGTCAGCATTGGCAATACACTAACAGCGACCTTAGATAACGGCGAAGAAGTCACTCTAATCGATCGCAACCAGTTCATTGGTTACCAAGGTGATGCGAGTGCGCCTTCAAGCATTCTGCTTAAGCACAATAATCTCCATATCGAAATTCAAATTGACCCGAGCGCGCCAATTGGCAGCGTTGATGTGGCTGGTATTAAAGATGTGTTGGTGGAATCGGCTCTCACTACCATTATGGATTGCGAAGATTCGGTAGCGGCGGTTGATGGTGAAGACAAAGCACTGGCTTACCGTAACTGGTTAGGCTTGATGAAAGGTGACTTACAAGAGTCGCTAGAGAAAAATGGCAAGACCATCGTTCGTAACCTCAACCCAGATCGTCAATACACCAGCGTGACGGGAGGCGAGATCTCGCTGAAAGGCCGCAGCATGTTGTTTATCCGCAATGTGGGCCATCTAATGACCAACCCTGCCATTATTGATGCTGACGGTAATGAAGTACCTGAAGGTATTATGGATGGCATGATCACTTCACTTATCGCGATGCATGATTTAAAAGGCAACAGCGCGTACCAAAACTCGACTGCGAACAGCATCAATATTGTTAAACCTAAGATGCATGGTCCTGAAGAAGTGGCGTTTACCAATGAACTGTTTGGCCGTATTGAAGATGCATTAGGCCTAGATCGATTCACGATCAAAGTCGGCATCATGGACGAAGAGCGTCGTACTTCAGTCAACCTAAAAGAATGTATCCGCGCGGCTAAAGATCGTGTTGTGTTCATCAACACAGGTTTCTTAGACCGAACGGGTGATGAAATTCACACCAGTATGGAAGCGGGCCCATTCGCTCCTAAAACACAGCTGAAAACCATGACTTGGATTGGCGCATACGAAGACCAGAACGTTGATCTTGGCTTAGCTTGTGGCCTGCAAGGTAAAGCCCAGATCGGTAAAGGCATGTGGCCAGAGCCGGACAACATGGCCAAGATGATGGATGCGAAAATCGGACACCCACAAGCGGGCGCAAATACTGCTTGGGTTCCTTCTCCAACTGCCGCGACTTTGCATGCTTTGCACTATCACAAGGTGAGTGTTCCTAGCCGTCAGAAAGAGCTTCGTGAACGTGTGAGAGCGAACGTCGACGATATCCTGACTATCCCGCTACTAGGTAATCAAAAGCTGACTGCTAAAGATATCCAAAATGAATTGGATAACAATACACAAGGTATTCTTGGCTACGTAGTGCGTTGGATTGACCAAGGAGTCGGTTGTTCGAAAGTGCCAGATATTAACGATGTAGGGTTAATGGAAGACCGAGCGACATTGCGTATTTCGAGTCAACATATTGCCAACTGGTTACGCCACGGCATTTGCGATGAAGCACAAGTAATGAAAACCATGAAACGTATGGCGGCAGTGGTTGACGAGCAAAACGCTAGCGACCCGAGCTACCGTAATATGGCACCTGACTTTGAAAACAGCATCGCATTTTCAGCAGCGTGTCAGTTGGTATTCGAAGGCTGCGCTCAACCTAGTGGTTACACCGAGCCAGTGCTGCATGCTATGCGTCTAAAACTGAAAGCGCAGGGATAGAGAAGCAACCCAATAACAAAAACAGAGAATGTAAAATACTAAAAAAAAAGAAACCCCCTTTAACCGAGCCCAAGGTGCCGCGCTTTTATAGCGCGGCTTTTTTTGGCTGTTTTTCTGGTGTGTGGGGGAATCTCAGAAGAGAGGTGTTAGTAGGGCTATTCGATGTTTAAGCTTACTGATGTCTAAGAGTCAGGCTTAGTTACGACCAAGCCTAACTACTTCCGAGACCTAGTTACTACCAAAACACAGATACTTAATATCCATGTATTCATCGATGCCTTCTTTTGCGCCTTCACGGCCAATACCTGACTGCTTAACGCCGCCGAAGGGCGCGACCTCGGTTGATATGAGGCCATCATTAATACCGACCATACCGTACTCAAGTGCCTCTGCGATGTTCCATACTCGATGAATGTTCTGACTGTAGAAGTACGACGCTAATCCATAAATGGTGTCGTTTGCCATCTCAATAAGCTCTTCGTCTGTCTCGAATTGCATCACAGGAGCGACAGGACCAAAGATCTCTTGCTGAACAATGTCCATGCTGTGTTTCACATTTTTAAGAATGACAGGCTGAAGGAAAAGCCCATCAAGCTCTTGAGTTGGCGTCGCAGGTGTCGCGCCTTGTTCTACCGCTCTGTCTATTAATGCTTGGATGTTGTTCTTCGCATTCTGACTGACAACAGGACCAATGGTGACACCTTCATCTAAGCCGTTACCAATCTTAAGCTGTTGAACCGCTTGATCGAATTTAGCCACGAACTCATCGTATACTTTACTGTGAACATAGAAACGGTTTGCACAGACACATGTTTGTCCCGCATTACGGAATTTTGACGCCATTGCGCCTTGAACGGCCGCGTCGATATCGGCATCGTCAAACACAATAAAAGGTGCGTTGCCACCGAGCTCCATTGAAGTGCGCTTGATGCCTTGTGCGGCTTGAGCCATCAAGATACTGCCCACTCGAGTCGAGCCTGTGAAAGAGATTTTTTTGATCAGTGGATGAGAAGTGAATAGGGTGCCAACTTGCTCAGGGCTTTCACCAAGAACGACTTGAAGTAGATCTTTCGGGATACCCGCTTGATAAGCCAGTTCAACCACAGCAAACGCAGAAAGCGGTGTTTCATCTGAAGGTTTTACGACAAAGCTACAACCAGCAGCTAGGGCAGGAGCTGCTTTACGAGTGATCATTGCAATAGGGAAGTTCCATGGCGTAATTGCACACGCGACTCCAATAGGCTGCTTGATGGTCACCAAGCGTTTGCCAGCGACTGTGCTAGGAATAGAATCACCATAAGTACGCTTGGCTTCTTCTGCAAACCACTCAATAAAGCTCGCGCCATACACGACTTCGCTTGTCGCTTCTGCTAACGGTTTACCCTGCTCAATCGTCATGATTCGAGCCAGATCTTCTTTGTTTTCAAGGATCAGTTGGTGCCAACGGTGCAGTGATGCAGCACGAGATTTAGCTGGAACCTTGGCCCACTCTTTCTGTGCAACATGAGCACGTTCAATCGCGTTTGCTAACTCTGCTTGTGATGAAATAGGTGCGTGTCCGATGAGTTCACCTGTCGCTGGATTTGTGACTGCAACTGCGTTGTTCGCTTCTGTCACCATAAAAGAGAGTAAGTGCTGGTTCTTAATGTTTAGCATCGTGATTCCTTTGTTGTGATTACTTTAGACGTGTTGCTTATATGCGGGTTGGCGAGTGTTCAAATGACTTCGACCAACCGTTGATTGGTCGAAGATAGTGGTCGTTAGCTCGTTAATTCATTCGTGCTTAAGTTGTTGCTTGCGAAGCGATAGCCACTCGAAGCGGTCTAAGAAAATGACCTATTGTTGACTCCAATTATCAGACTCTATTTTCGCTAGCGCTTTTGCGGCTTTCTGAAGAGCGGGTAGGTACTTGATCGCTTCATCAGGTTTGACTCGAATTACAGGCGCTTGTATCGCTAGGCCGAGGTTTGATTGACCCGTAGATGACGGGATCAGCACGGCGATACAGACTAAGCCCGGCAAAAATTCTTCGTCATCAATCGCAAAGCCTTGGATTTTTGCTTCTTCGATGTCTTTCTCTAACATCGAATAGTCGGTAATGGTGTTCACGGTGTATTGAGTCAGTGGCACATTTTCAATTAATCGTCTGCGCTGTGACTTAGACATGTGCGCCAAAAACAGTTTTCCGCTTGCAGAGCAATGCACTGGGACGCGAGAACCTGGGTGTAGATGAAAACGAAGGGGTGCTTCAGTTTCTGCGCGATCAAGATAGATGATCTCGCCACTTGATAGCGCCGTTAGGTTACAGCTTTCACCAACTTCTGCTCTCAGGTTTTCAAGAATAGTGCGTCGGGCACTGTGCATGGTGCTATTCAACAATAGGTTTTCGGCAAGCTTTCTGAGTCGAATACCAGAGCTGTAATGTTTTTCGTCACCATCTCTTTGAATAATGCCTGCCGCTTCTAACTGCTGAAGCATTCGGTGCAGCGTAGGTTTTGGCAGTCCAGTTTCTTCGACTAATCCTTGAAGAGAAATAAACTCGTCTTT
>NZ_JBFRLX010000180.1:0-17309 GCF_041470165.1 Vibrio sp. 10N.286.46.A8 | reverse complement strand
CGAAGAGGTTGAGTACTCAGAATTGGACTATTTAGATCGACCGTTGATGGAACGCTATATCTTGGATGAATTGAAGCAGCTAAGAATGGACCAACAAGATCTTGAAAGACGTTTGACTATTCAGATGACCGACCGTGAGCTCTCTGTTGCGGACAAATCGCTGAATTACGCCAACGTGACTGTAACCTATTTTTTCTACATTATTGCGGGTGTCGCTTCACTTATCGCATTAGTTGGGTGGCAATCGCTTAAAGAACTCAAGCACACAACCAAAGAAATGGCTGACCAGCGATTGAATTCTATCGCTCAAGAGTACGAGAAGAAGTTTAACGTTCTTGAAAGGGATCTAAAGCGTAAGACTCGAATTATCTCAGAGAACAACCGAGAAATTGAAATCATCAATGAAATACACAACTTATGGTTGAGAGCGCAAAATGCTCAAACCGCCGAGCAAAAAATTGAAATTTACGATGAGATCTTAAAAGTCCGCCCTGGTGATTTAGAGGCGCTCACTTATAAAGCTGATGCCGCAATGGACATGCAGGAATACCATTGGGCAATGAGCTTATGTAACCGTGTATTGGAAGTGGATGATCAAAATGCTCACGCCTTGTACCAACGAGCTTGTTCGTATGCAAGATTAGGTGCTGAAGGTCAGGCAATCGACGACTTAGAGCGCTCTATCGAAGCCAGTGGCTCAATGCGAGAGTTGCTAGCTGAAGAGCCAGATTTTGAGATGCTACGCGGCTTAGATCGTTTTGAAGCGCTTTGTGAAGAGTAATTATTTAATGGCATGGTGAGCTTCGTACGCTTACTATGCTTTTAATCATTTTTACGGAACGGTTTCTTACATTTCGCTTATTTTATTGAATTAATTGTTATGTTATAACATTTGAAAAGTTCATTGTGATAACCGTTAAGTATTTTTATGAAGTTCCTCCGCACTGGCCTGATAGTGACTGCTATCAGCGCATTTTCACTTGCTTTATATCTTTCTCTTTCTCCTGAACCACCAGAAGACATCGCTATCAAAATTACACCTTACCAAGGTGTGGTTTCGGCTGATGAGAAGCCATCGAGTTCAGACGTTGAGTCAAGCTCTCTGGTAAGAGTTCATTATTTTGTCAAAGTTGGGGATACACTCAGTAATGTATTTACCTCTTGGAAACTCCCTTACGGAACGGCTCAAAAGATACTTGAGGCCGATCTAGAATCACTGAAACTGGACACGATCAAGCCTGGTGATCATCTAGAGTTGTTGTTGGATAGTGACTCTAAGCAGCTAGTCGAATTGATTTACCATGAGAGCTTGGTTGAGCAGGCTGTTTACACAGAAAATGATGACGGTAGTTTTAGTTATCAGTTCATCGAGACTCCTGGGGAATGGAAAGAAAAGCTGTACGCAGGTGCGGTGCAGGGTAGTTTTTCCACGTCAGCTTACAAGGCCGGTTTAACCAGTGCCCAGATAGCCAATATCACTCGAACGCTGAAAGATAAAATTAACTTCTCCAAAGATCTCAGAGCTGGCGACAGCTTTAATGTTTTGGTTAAAGAGCAATACACGGAAGATCACTTAACGGGTAAGACTGAAGTGCAAGGGGTCTCTATCAAGCTACGAAATAGGGAAGTGGCGGCTTTTCTTGCTGCGGATGGACGTTTCTATGACCGAGAAGGAAATAGCCTTGAACAAGCTTTCAATCGATACCCAATAGACAAACAATTCCGAAGAATCACTTCATCATTTAACCCATTCCGAAAGCATCCTGTGACTGGACGTGTATCGCCGCATAATGGTACTGATTTCGCAACACCTGTGGGTTCACCCGTTTATTCAACGGGAGACGGTAGGGTTGTGGCACTTCGTGACCACCCTTACGCAGGGAAGTATCTGGTGATTGAGCATAACAGCGTTTATAAAACACGTTATTTACACTTGAGCCGCTTTTTGGTGAAGAAAGGGCAACAGATTAAGCGTGGGCAGGAAATTGCGTTGTCGGGTGCAACAGGCCGTTTAACAGGGCCTCACTTACATTTTGAAGTGTTGGTACGTGGAAGGGCGGTTGACGCGATGAAGGCTGACCTGCCTTTGGCAAGCTCTATATTACCGAAAGACAAGGGGGCGTTCCTCGCTCGAATTGCCTCTTTTGATGAGATAATCTCTGAGCAAGAAGGCAGAACGAGTTAAATTCACTTCAGCCACGGCTTATCCTTATTCCAACCTTCTGGTGATAAACAAACCGAACGTTGGAATAAGCATTTATTGAATCACATGATTTCAGATTCGATTAAGCGACGACAACCGCTGTGCCGCTGGCTGATACCATCAACATGCCATTACCTGTTCCTAAGACTTCATAATCGATATCGACACCAACCACTGCGTTTGCACCCGCTTCAATCGCTTTCTGCTCCAGCTCTTTGAATGCGTAGTTACGTGCTTTCTCCAGTTCCTTTTCATAGGTGCCAGAACGTCCACCGACGAAGTCGCGAATACCTGAAAACATATCCTTGAATACGTTAACCCCTAGGATGGCTTCTCCGGCGATAACCCCTTTGTAGTCGACAATGCGTTTGCCTTCAACAGATTGAGTGGTGGTAATAATCATAATGGCCTCTGTAAGTTAGATGGTTGGTTACTAGATGAGTTGTTACTAGTTGATTAGTTACTTGATGATTGGTTACTTGATGATTGGTTACTTGATGATTAGTTACTCGCTGAGTTTTGTCTCTGAGCGTGTGAATTCATGCCTCAACCATGTTCTCAGTTTTAGCACACTTTCTTGTTTTAATTTGTTTTTTGGACAAACGAAATAGAAATCTTGATGGGGGTTAGCCACTGGCTCACTAATTTCGACCAACATGCCATGGCTGATGTCATCTTTCACAAACAAGCGGTGAGTGACTAATACACCAAGCGAACGAATGGCAGCCTGTACGGCTTGAATCGAGACATCGAACGTCAAGTTACTGTGGAACGTCGGCATGGGTATTTGGTAATGATCGCACCACACTTGCCAGTCATGCTGTCTTCTTGGGTTGAAGACACCAATGGTTGGGTTTTGTTTCACCAGTTGTTCAACGCTTAATCCCATTTGGTTTTTCAATAGTGCTGGGCTGCACACCAATACCAGATCATCGTCACCGAGCTTTTCGCTGTAATATCGGTCCCACTCGCTCGGTTTACCGTGCACCAGCGCGATGTCCACACCTTCTTGTTCTATGTCGAAAGTGCCCGTTAGCGTGGATATACGAATATCAAGAGAGGGGGCAAAGCTTTGGAATTCCGAGACTCGCGGGATCCACCAGTGCATGGCGAGTGAGTTCACCATGTTGAGGGTGATGCGGTGGTCGTTAGGCGTTTTGGCGAGTTCTTCTGTGGCTTCTATCACCTGTTCCAGTGCTGGCGCGACTTTACGATAATATCGCTTACCTGCGGCATTGAGAACAACACGACGACCCACACGTTGGAACAGCGGCTTATTGACCAGTTGCTCTAATGATTTTATCGCTTGGCTTACCGCTGAATGACTGACGTACAACACGCGAGCGGCTTCGGTCATGCTGCCTGTTTCGGCGACAGCAATGAAAGCATAAACGGATTTAAGTGGAACGAGTTTCTTCATTGGTAAGCTTTCCTTACAGTTGTGGTTAATAATACTCGCTATTTTTCATCACGTCACGCCTCTAAAATAACTGTCATAGGAGGTGATAATTATGTCTGATATTACCAAGGCGACGGCTTTCATGTTGTTGTCGACGTTCAGTTTGTCTTTAAGTGGCTTAATGGCCAAGTATCTATCGGTATCAATGCCCGTTTCATTATTGAGTTTCGTGCGTTTTTTGTTACCCAGTCTGTTTTTATTCCTATTTTTGATGTTGTACAAAATCACGAAACCTTCACTCGGTATGTGGAAACCTTTAGTGATGCGTGCGATTTTTATGGTGGCATGCCAGTGGTGTTTCCTAACGTCTTTGCAAACCCTAACGCTGGTTGAAGGTGTGGTGTTGTTCAGCACTGGCCCTCTGTTCATTCCTTTGTTAGAAAAATTAATGTTTGGAACCAAGATTCATACAACCACAGTGATTTGTTTAGTTGTCACCTTTGTCGGCGTAGTGATGATGGCTGGGGACTGGTCGCAGTTTGAATTTGGCTCAGAGTTCTTTAGACCAGCGTTGTTGCTAGGGTTATTGGCGGGTGTGTTTAATTCGGGTTCACAAGTGAGTTTGTATCGAGCGTCCAAGACTAGCCTGACACCCGCAGAGCTTAACGCTTGGACGTTCTTGGTCGCGGCAATCATTGTGATACCAATGGTTGTGTTTACTTCAGTATCTGCGGCTCCAGATATGCTTGAGAGTGCTGCGGACAATGGAACCTTATCGGGTCTGTTATCTTCTGAAGGCTTACGCTGGATTGGGCTTGGCGCTTTTGGATTGGCTCTATTTACTATTAACACGCAAATCTTCCGCTCGAAAGCGTACAAGTTGGCAGACAGCGGTTCTCAGTTGGCTCCCCTAATTTTCACGAACATGCTGTTCAGTGCGTTATGGCAGAGCTTGTTCTTTGATGACGTATTTTCAACTCAGCAGTTAATCGGCATCAATTTGATCGTCGTGGCGAGCATAACCAATACTCTATTGGCTAAAAGACACAGCAAAGCAAAAGCCAAGCAAACACCTCGAGCTGCTGTGGCTGTAGCAGATGCTGCGGTTTTGGATTCTGCCGTTAAAAGCTAAACATTGAGGCTGAAGATTACAGACAAAAGCCTAGAACAATGAACGAATGTACTCTTTTACTCGGTCGATGTGTTCGTTTGGTTCAATCTCGCAACGCTGCTTAGTCTCTAGGAATCGTTCAGCGTATTTGTCATAGATTTTGTTTTCCAAAAACAGCAAATACAGCTTGGGATCGATATGACCGCTGGTGGCCATGTCGGTCATGATGTTGAGTGATTCGCTTAGGAGTTTGCCTTTCTTATACGGGCGATCACTGGAGGTGAGCGCTTCGAATACATCGGCTATTGCCATCGCTCTAGACGGTAAAGGTAACTGGTCTTCGTTTAAGCCTCTCGGGTAACCCTTGCCATCGATACGTTCGTGGTGTCCGCTGGCAATGTCAGGAATGTTCTTGAGATAAGATGGGTAAGGGAGCTTGTTGAGCATGGTGAAGGTTTGAATGATATGGTCGTTTATCATGAAGCGTTCTTCGTCGTTTAAGGTACCGCGACGTACTTTCAAATTGTGCAATTCACCTTGGTTATACTTCACTTCACCAGGCTTGAGTACAAACGCTTCTTGCCACACGTCGGCTGGGTTAAAGCCATTACCCCACGGTATTTTATGTTCGGGTTTATCAGCAAGTAGTGGCTCCATCACTGGCAGCGTTTGGTCTTTGCTTGTTGGATTAGCTTCACTCTTCTCAGTGGCGTCTTGCTGCGTGTTAAATCTCTCTTTTTCAGGCCAAGATAACCCTAGCTGATCGTCGAGTGTTCGCTTCCACTGGCGTTTGGCTATTTGGTCTAAGCGTTCTAGTTGCTCATCCGTCATAGACTCCCCACCAAGGTTACACTCGGCTATGAAGGCAAACTCTTCATCCAATTCAGATAAACTTTGCTCGAGAACTTTCAGCTGATCTTCTTGAAGCGCTCCGTTCGCTATGGCTTTCCAGTAGTCGGTTTCAGCCTGTTGTTTTAACAGTTCGAAACGCATTCGCACTTCGTGGATTCGGTCGTAAATGGTTTCAAGTTTTGTCGCTTTGTCTACGACATACTCAGGTGTGGTGACTTTCCCACAGTCATGTAACCAAGCAGCCAGCATGAGTTCTTCCCATTGTTTATTATCAAGCGAGAACTGCGGGTAGTAACGGTCGTCATCTATAGTCGCTTGGGTTAACCATTTGGTCAGTTCGGGTACTCGCTGACAGTGACCGCCAGTGTATGGGGATTTGGTATCAATCGCAGATGCTATTAACTCGATAAAGGCATTGAGCATGTCTTTCTGTTGCTGCATTTGGTCAATGTTGTCTTTAGCGATTTCAGCAAAGCTCAGTAGCTCCCTCAAAAATGCATGTTTGTCTGCCTGCATCTTGGTGATTGGTCTTTCATAGCCAATTGCAACAATACCCACCAACAACTTCTCGCGGTTCAATAGTGGGAAAAGGTACAGGTCAGAATTGAAGATCGAATCTTGGTAATAGTTAAGAACATTGTCTTCTCGGTTTAAGTGGATGGTTTCTCCAGATTTAAGCTGGCACAGCAACCAAGGGGTATGCTTGATGAAGTCATTGATGTCAGCCTTAAAGGGGAGAATGGCGAGGTTCGCGGCCGTATCAAACACATCTTTCTCTTTTGATTGAGTGAAGAGGACGATAGTTTCTGCTTTGGTAATTAAATAGCTTTGATGAGCAATATTTTTGGCTAATATCGAAAACTCCTGATTACCTGCCGTGTCTCGAAGTAGCGTAATAAGATCATGAAGCGTGTGTTCCATCAGCTCAATCGAATGAGCGAGGTTAGCCACTTCTTGAATCATGCTTTTGGGATAATGAGTACGCCTGAAGTCAAATCGAGCGATGTTGTCGGTGAGTTGCATCAGCGTATTAAGCGGCTGAGACAGTCGATTAGCAACAAACCATACGATAGCGAAGCAGATGAACAACATACCAATCGCGACCGCAACTTGCTTGTCACGCATCGAGATAAGATCAGAGAGCAACTCATTGTGTGGCGTCGCTTCTGCCAAATATAAAGTGACATTCTGAGTGAGCTCAACAGGCGTTAGCGTCAATGCCCAAGTGTTTAAGTTGTACTCAACGTTTTTTAAGTTTAGGTTTAATTTCTCCTCGTCGGAGATAAGTGGTGCTATGACGGATGCTTTCAATGCTTCCATCTGTTCACGCTTTGGTACATTAAAAAAGCTTAGATCTTGTTCACTGCCAGAGAGTTTCCCTGTCGTTTGGTTATTCGTTTTCTCAGTTTTACTTGTGTCGTTGGGCGGGGAGGAAAGCTTGGGGATCGATAAATCAAGTTGATGTTGGCCGAGAAGATTGAAATGTTGATCGAACAGAGCGAGTCGGGTTTGTGGAGAGTAGGCCAATTCACTGATCTGGGAAGAGAGAGATTTCAACGTGAAGTCGGCACCAACGACATGCTTGCCATCCAATGAACGTCTAGAAAGCGTAATGCCATTGGTTTGCAAGAAATAGAACAGGTAGGGCTCAGAGAGTTGTATTGAGCCGTCAGGCTTTGCGTTACGAAACCAAGGTCGAGTGGTGGGGTTGAATTTACTCTCGGCTTGGCTGGTGCTAATCACTTGATGTGCGCCATCAAGGAAGGTAATAAAGTTTTCACCGTCTAGATTGGTGCTGCTGACCATCATGGTTGCTTTCGCGGGAGCGTTATTGTCGGCCCTCTGTTTAATGGAACTCAGAGGGCGAAAGATTCTGAAGTCACCATCTTCAGAGCCATAGAACAGAGCGACTAAATTGGTATTTTGTTTGAAGATGATATCGACCGAAGCAAGCCAAGATTCTTTTTCGACGGAGGAGGTTTGATGAGCAACAAACGGGCTCACTGCCATCACGTTTAAGGTTGTGATGACTGGGGCAATAGCTTGTTTAAATACCGATTCCAGCTTATCGCGATGTTCATTACTGACTTCGCGCACTGTGCCTAAAAGCAGTTCTTGAGAGTGCCGATAACTTATCGAAATCAGTACGGTACCGACAAGAGTGGTCAAAATTAAGAAAAGGCTAGTGATGTGGATACTCAGCGGATATCGTCTTCTTCTCATCTAACACTCCAGTTTGTAGACTGGTTTAAGTATTGACGAACTTGGGTAGGTTGCAAAAAATTGGCGTAATTACCGAGTCTGTTCGATTTTATTTAGATAAGAAAAGTGTCAGCGTCTTCTGGTTAGCCACGTATTCCCGTGTCGTGTAAATGAACCAGCAATAAACCTTTATGTTTGGGTGCTAATTGTCACTTTCAGCTGATAAACTGGTCGAATTGTTGCTATTAAGCACTCATTTCTTAAGCACGTTTTTTGACCGAGCGAAGAGGGCATTGATTCATGGAACTAAAAGTAGACACCCACACCCACACATACGCAAGTGGTCATGCTTACAGCACGTTGATCGAGAATGCAAAATCGGCAAAACAAAACGGTTTAGCTATGTTTTGTACGACCGACCATTCCGAGTCTATGCCGGGCGCACCACACTATTGGTTTTTCAGTAACCAGCGTGTGCTCCCTCGTTTTATTGAAGATGTCGCTATTATTCGAGGTGTCGAGTCAAACATCATGAACACACTGGGTGAAATAGACATTCATCCGAGTGTGGATAAGAATCTAGATTGGGTGATCGCGAGTTTTCATGAGCCAGTATTTCGCCCATCGGATGTTGCTACCCATACAGAAGCATTGTTGAATGTGATTAAAGGCGGCCGAATTGATGCACTTGGTCATTTAGGAAATCCTAATTTTGATTTCGATTTTGAAGCTGTGATTCAATGTGCGGCGGAACATAACGTAGCAATCGAAATTAATAACACCACGCTTAAAGGCAATAGCCGCGTTGGCAGTGTTGATCGTTGTTACGAAATCGCAAGAATTGCTAAAGCGAATGGTGCGTTTATTACGACAGGTAGCGATGCGCATTTCTGCGTAGATGTGGGCGGGTTAGATCTCGTGTCTTCACTACTTGATGAGGTGGGTGTGGATTCGAGCAAGGTTATTACCCATTCGCCGCAGCAATTCTTAGCATTTTTGGCATTGCGTGGTCGTCAATCGATTACCGAGTTTTCGGTATTTGAGTGATCGTTTGCTCGGTACTTGTCAGTAATTAGCTAGCTAGTTTGCATTTCGACACAATCAATTTTTGTACCCGACGAATTTTTGTATACACTAGCCGAAAATAATAAAGTCGAAGTGCCACAATAATGATGGCGCTATCTTCAAAGACATCGCTTCACCTGGAGAAACAATGAAAACTCGCTCAATCCTTTTATCTGGCTTAATCGCTGCTTCACTATTGTCTGGCAACGCTTTTGCTAATGTAGACCTTAAGAAAAACATGCAAGAAATGAAGCTTGCGTTCAAACAAGCGGCAGAAGCTCAAAGCATTGAAGAGATGCAAAAGCCTATCGTTCGTTTAGATACGCTAGTGGCAGAGCTGAAAACGGGTGTTTACCCAGTCGAGAAAGAAGACAACTTCATGGAAGGGTTCAAAAAGATCAGTGCATCATTGGATAGCATTGAGCAGAAGCTAGACCAAGGTGACTTAGAGTCGGCACAGCAGGAACTTCGTACTATTGACGGCCTTCGTGAAGAGTACCATGAGAAGCGTAATCCAAGCATTTGGAGCAAGATCTTCGGCTAATTTGCCAATCAATTGAGTTTGCTAGATACGTAACAAAGAGCAAAACCTCAAGATTCGATTTCTAAAACGCTGTCTTACATTACCCTCTTCAAGGGAAGGTGTAAGGCGGCGTTTTTTATTGTCGTTTCTCTAAACAGTTTACTGCTATTTTTCTAGACATTTTACTGCTAATAGACGCGTAACATTCTTTTGGCTCTTTGGTTGTAACCAGTTTTTAACCAAAAAGAGTGTGCGTTAGCTTCAATTTTTTAACTTGCTGTTAATCTTTACGTTTACCTATATTCCAAGTCTCTCATAATAAGGGAAATTTATAAAGATTTGGAATAATGCGCCGAACTTCGTTCAACTTCTCCATGTTACTTGCAACAGCATTAAGCTGGGCGCTAGTGACATTAATGCCTGTTATCAATGCTCATGGTAATAGTGCGGGAGTATGGGAGTCGTTATGTACGGTCAATGGCTTTGAACTGGTTCAAATTGAAGAAGGTGAACCTAATACTCACAAAGGAAAGCCGTGTCCCTTTAGCCATTTTTCCACGTTTCACCAAGACGAACTTCCAACTACACTACTGACAACTCGACTGAGTTCTATTGTCTCAGACAGCTACGCTTTTTTGGCTCTAAGCGAACGCTACACGAGACAAGCCCCGCGCGGCCCTCCCTTTGATATTGCTTAAACCTAACCCACTAAAATAATTAAAAAATAAAGTATTAAGTAAAGTTAAACATGCTCAGATTACTTTCTGATTTTTCAGAAGGTATGTTTGCGTGTGTCAAAGGAAATAATAATGTTGAGAAATGAATCTCAAAGATCTGCGAAAGCACAAGCAACTTCGCAGTCTACAAGCAGTGCAACAACTGGTTCGGAAACCAATATAAAAAGCAAAGACCGCAATAAAACTCTCTACTTCCTCACTTGGCGCTGGCACTTCTATGCCGGGCTATTCGTTATCCCATTTATGTTGATGTTGAGTATTACTGGTTTGGTGATGCTGTTTGACGATGAAATCGAACTTGCTTTCCATCAAGACGCGATTGAAATTGTTGCATCGGGCAAACCGATCAAGGTGTCACAACAATTAGCTGCCGTACAAAATCAATACCCACAAGGTACGGTGACACAGTTTGTACCGAGTAAAGTCCCTGATCTTGCGAACCGATTTTCTGTATCGCTTGAAGATGGCACTTCCGTTTTCGCCACGGTGAATCAATACACTGGCGAAGTGGTAGGAGAAATCCCGCGCAGCGACAGTCTGTATCAACTGGCGAATGACATTCACGGCACTTTGTTGATTGGTGATTGGGGGGATTACCTAATTGAAGTCGCAATAAGCTTGTCTATTCTGTTACTCATCAGTGGTATTTACTTATGGCTTCCTCGAGATAACGCGAGCCGCGCTGGTTTTCTTAAGCTTCGATTTGGTTCAGGAACGCGTGTTTTAATGCGTGACCTGCATGCGAACATCGGTGGAACACTGTCATTCATTCTTCTGTTATTTATTCTATCGGGATTATCATGGACAGGTTTTTGGGGCGGTAAGCTATTGCAAGCATGGAGTACTTTTCCGGCTCAAATGTGGGACGACATTCCGCTGTCTAACGAAACGCATGCTTCTTTAAATCACGGGTCTGAAGAGGAAATGCCTTGGAACCTAGAGCAAACTCCACTGCCTTTGTCTCAAGATAAGCCAGAAGAACACGTCCATCAAGTAGAAGAAGCGTCTGAAGCTCATGATCATTCTAAGATGGGTGAGGATCATTCTCAGCATGTATTATCTGCGAGTAATTTCTCGATTGATGATGTGATAGCAAAAGCTCAATCTCTTGGTTTTACGCAATATAAAGTCAATTTCCCGCGATCAGAAACGGGCGTTTACACCGTGGCTGCCAATACCATGGGCGGTGACATTATCGACCCAACCCAAGATCGCACGACTCACCTCGACCAATACTCAGGGCGCATTCTAGGAGAGGTGACGTGGCAAGATTACAATTTATTCGCCAAAACCTTAGCCGTCGGTATTTCTCTGCACCAAGGTGACATCAGCATCATCAACAAGCTTCTAAATGCGTTGTTCTGTTTGGCATTCATTTTGGTGTCAGTGACTGGTGGAGTAATGTGGTGGATGCGCAGACCTTCAGGCCAAAGAAAGTTGGGAACTCCACCGAAATTTGGTGATGCAGGCTTATGGAAAGCGGGTTTAGTGACTGTGGTTGTTATTTCGGTACTGTTTCCACTCGCGGGTGCAACGATTGTGACTGCAATGCTATTGGATTGGTTACTGTTTTCACGCGTTGAGAGATTCAAGACCGCGTTGAGTTAATTGACATGCAAACGGACTTTCTCGACTTGAGAAAGTCCGTTTTATTAATCAGATGATCGCTTCTTTTGTGAGGAAGACTTTAGACTAGATACCGCTCTAGATTTGATAAAGCTCTAGGTTTGATAAAGCTTTAGATCTGATAAAGCTCTAGCGGCAGGCGGTCTGGGTCTGCGAAAAACGTAAATGATTTCCCCGTGAACTCATCAACTCGAATTGGTTCGACTTCAATGCCTTGTTCTTCCAAATAGCTTTTGGCATGTTGAACGTCATCAACACAAAAGGCCAAATGTCTCAGCCCTTGAGCTTCCGGAAAGCTTGGTCTTTCAGGTGCGTCAGGGAAGCTAAATAATTCTATTTGAGCGCCATTAGGCAGTGCTAAGTCGAGCTTATACGACTGACGTGCTTCACGATAATTCTCCGCAATCACTTCAAGCTTTAAAACTTCAGTATAAAAGCGTTTAGAGACTTCGTAGTCTGAGCAAATAATGGCGGCGTGGTGTATTCCTTTCAGCATCAGTTTATTTCTCCTGCCAGCTTGTCACTCAAGTGTTCCATCGCGTAATCAATGAATACACGCAATCGGGCAGGCATGTACTTGGTTTGAGCAAACTGCATCGCGATAGCGCCATGGTAATTACTCTTGATGGTCCAATCTTCCAATACTTGCACTACAGAGCCTTCAGCCAATGCATCTTGAATCACGAAGTCATGGAAAATACCCACGCCAAGCCCTTCTTTAACACCTTTCAATCGTATCTGAGAGTGGTTCACAGCGTAACGTCCGCTGACGGGGACTGTGTAAAACTCATCATCTTTAAGGAAGTCCCAAATGTGGTCTTTATCTGTTTCTGCAAGGTATAAGCAGTCGTGCTCAGAAAGCTCGGTAGGGTGGTGAGGGATTCCTTTGGCATCTAAATAGCCGGGGCTCGCACATAACACGAGGTTTGTTTTTCCGAGTTCTTTCAATACCAAGCTCTCGTCAGGTTTGTCGGTAAGGCGAAAGGCAATGTCGATGCCTTGGCGCAATATGTCGATGTCGCCATCAGCTGCTCTTAGCTTGAGTTGAATCTCTGGATACTGATTTAAAAATGGAATAACAAAAGGCTGTAGCACTGAGTTCAAGAACGCCTCAGGCGCCGCTACCGTTATCGATCCAGCAGGTTCGGTATGGTCAGATGTCGACAACTCAACCGCTTGTTGCGCCGCATTAATCATTACCACGCTCTGATCGTAAACCAGTTGACCTGCTTGCGTGATGATAAGAGTACGGGTGGTTCGCTCAAACAGTTTCACTGAAAGCGCTTTTTCCAAACGGGTGATGAGCTTACTCAGCGCCGATGGCGTCACACCAAGCTGCTTGGCTGCGGCGGTAAAGCTGCCTTCATTAACCACCAAAATAAAGGAGGCAAGGTCAGGAAGTAGGGCTATCAGTTTTGGGTTGATCATAACGTTGGGTACTCGGCCAGTTGGCTGATATTTTTAGAAATCGACAATCAGCATCATACGTCAAACTCCATTCAATATTAAGTGGAGTGTTTTGTATGGTTTGCACCATTTTCGTGTAGTGAAACAAGCAGGAGATTCTGTCTTTTATAATAATCACTTGAGTGGTCTGTATTTATACAACTCAATCCATATACTGACTGAATAATAATTATTAAATCAGTTGGTTAATGAAGGGGATTCTATGGATAGATCAGAAAGTTTGTTTCAAAAGCAGCGCGTAAAACGCTTCAATTTCTCAATATGGACAGTACTGACAGGGACGCTACTCGCCCGAACGAGCTACTTTATGGCATGGCCTTTTCTGATAGTCTTTCTCTATGAAGATTACGGCGCATCCGCGATTGAGGTCGGTACTATGTTGGCGGCCTCTGCTGTTGTTGGTGCGGGTACTGGGCTTTATTCCGGTTATCTGTCTGACAAGCTGGGTCGCAAGTGGGTGATGGTGTTTGGTAGTTGGATTGCCGCGATCTCTTACTCAGGTATAGCATTCGCAAATGAGGTGTGGCAGTTCTATGTGCTGATTATGATGACAGGTTTGATGCGTCCGATGATAGAAGCACCCGCCAAGGCTGTGATAGGAGATAATCTGGATGATCAGAAAGACCGAGAGCTAGCACTCAACATTCGTTACTTTCTGTTGAATTTGGGCGGCGCCCTTGGGCCATTGATTGGTATTACTTTAGCTCTCGCGCAACCTCAAAATTTGTTTTTTGTGGCTGGTGGTACCTATGTGATTTACGGATTTTGGTTGTTGCTTGGCATCGAGCGTAAAGGGACTTTCACTAAGCCGGACCCTTCTCAGTTACCGAACTTCACCGCGACCCTAATTGTCATTCGTAAAGACAATATCTTTGTTAAGTTGATGGTTGCGAACTTCATTATGATGTTTGTCTACGCGCAAGTAGAGTCGTCTATTCCTCAGGTCATTGTACGTTCATCAATAACAGACGCAGCACAGTTAATCGCAGGGCTGGTTTTGGTCAACACTCTCACCATTATTGTGTTCCAGTTCCCGATGCTTAAATGGTTGGAGCATGTGCCTCTGTTTGTCAGAACCCGAATCGGTATGATCTTGATGGCTGTCGCACAAATTGGCTTTCTGTTTACGCCAAATGACTGGCCGTTAGGGTGGGGAGTTGCTTGTTTTATATTAAGTTTAGGAGAGGTGATTGCCTTCCCAACCCTTAATGTCCAGATAGATAGAATGGCTCCTCCTCATTTAAGAGGCTCTTATTTTGGTGCGGCAGCTCTTTATTCACTTGGCTTTGCCATTGCGCCACTGATTGGCGGTGTAGTGATAGAGATGCTCAGCGCGTATTGGCTATTTGTACTTTGTTTCATCCTATGTTTGGTGATGATTTGGTTGTATTGGTTGGCAGAACATACAGAAGATTGCGTCGATAGAGAGTCGATTACCCAGAGCTAACGAGACAAATCTTGTTGTAATCATTGTGCCCATAGGCGAAAGCTTTTTCATTCGACATAACTCAAACTTGTCGTGTTTCTCAGCTCTTTCCCAATGAGGCGAACGCTGAATTGTGACTGTCTTCATACTTAATGTGTTTTATTTGTGCCTCAGGTTCATTAATGTTTTTCCAACTAGAGGGATAATCGAGAAGGGAGTGTTCAACTAGAATATAGAGATTAGTTTTACAGTGTAAATGATCGTTTTAGGATCGTTTATATCCCTAAATAAAGCGGCGCGTGATGCTGCTGAATAATAACTAGGAAGGAATGAACAATGTCTTCTGCATTTTACCAACAGATTCAAACTCAAATCGAAGAAGTTAAAGAAGAAGGTCTTTACAAGTCTGAGCGCATTATTACTTCTGCTCAAAAAGCAGCGGTTTCTATCTCGACTGGTGAAGAAGTACTAAACTTCTGTGCAAACAACTACTTAGGTCTTGCTAACCACCCAGCTCTTATCGAAGCAGCTAAAGATGGTATGGATCAGCACGGTTTTGGCATGGCTTCAGTACGTTTCATCTGTGGTACTCAAGACTCTCACAAAGAACTAGAGCAAAAGCTATCTACGTTCCTTGGTAAAGAAGACACTATCCTTTACACATCTTGCTTTGATGCAAACGCTGGCCTATTCGAAACGATTCTAGGCAAAGAAGACGCAATCATTTCTGATGCTCTAAACCACGCATCTATCATTGATGGTGTTCGTCTGTGTAAAGCAATGCGCTTCCGTTACTCGAACAACAACATGGAAGAGCTAGAGCAACAACTTATCGCAGCTAAAGAAGCGGGCGCTCGTCACACGCTTATCGTAACTGACGGTGTGTTCTCGATGGACGGTGTAGTCGCTAACCTTCCTGCTATCTGTGACCTTGCTGATAAGTACGGTGCACTAGTGATGGTTGATGACTCTCACGCAGTTGGCTTCATGGGTGAAAACGGCGCGGGTACTCACGAGTTCCATAACGTCGTTGACCGTATCGACATCATCACAGGTACGCTTGGTAAAGCAATGGGTGGCGCTTCAGGCGGTTACACTTCTGGTAAGAAAGAAGTGATCGACTGGTTACGTCAGCGTTCTCGTCCATACCTATTCTCTAACTCTGTTGCACCTGCAATCGTATCTGCATCTATCCGTGTTCTAGATCTTCTAGCGGAATCTGGCGACCTACGTACTCAACTATGGGAAAACTCTGCTCACTTCCGTACTCGCATGGAAGCAGCTGGTTTCACTATGGGCGGTGCTGATCACGCAATCATCCCAATCATGCTGGGTGATGCAAAAGTAGCAGCTGAATTCGCTGAGCGTGCACTAGAGAAAGGCATCTACGTGGTAGGTTTCTCTTTCCCAGTTGTACCAAAAGGCCAAGCTCGCATCCGTACGCAAATGTCTGCTGCACACTCTCGTGAGCAACTAGACCGTGCAATTGATGCGTTCATCCAAGTTGGTAAAGACATGGCTATCATCTAATTTTAAAGGGGTGCCTTTTGCATCCTTTGATTAGATAGAACAACACCCAATAGAACATATAGATTTTTGATTCTCGCCTTACAGTTAGGCGAGATGAACTGGATAACATTATGAAAATTAAAGCACTTTCTAAGCTTAAGCCTGAAGAAGGCATCTGGATGACCGAGGTTGAAAAACCTGAAATGGGTCATAATGATCTTCTTATCCGTATTAAGAAAACCGCAATTTGTGGTACAGACGTACATATCTACAACTGGGATGAATGGTCACAAAACACAATCCCAGTACCTATGGTAGTAGGTCACGAATACGTGGGTGAAGTTGTTGGCATCGGCCAAGAAGTTCGTGGTTTTGAAATCGGCGACCGTGTATCTGGCGAAGGTCACATCACGTGTGGTCACTGTCGTAACTGTCGTGGCGGCCGTACTCACCTTTGTCGTAACACAACAGGTGTTGGCGTAAACCGCACTGGTGCGTTCTCTGAGTTCCTTGTGATCCCTGCGTTCAACGCATTTAAGATCCCTGCAGAAATCTCTGACGATCTAGCATCAATCTTTGACCCGTTTGGTAACGCAGTACACACAGCGCTTTCTTTCGACCTAGTAGGCGAAGACGTGCTAATCACTGGTGCTGGTCCAATCGGTATCATGGCTGCTGCTGTTGCGAAGCACGTTGGTGCTCGTCACGTTGTAATCACTGACGTAAATGAATACCGCCTAGATCTTGCTCGTCAAATGGGTGTGACTCGCGCAGTAAACGTGATGGAAGAGAAGCTTGAAGACGTAATGTCGGATCTTGGCATGACAGAAGGCTTCGATGTAGGCCTAGAAATGTCTGGTAACCCATCTGCGTTCAACAGCATGCTGACTAACATGAACCACGGCGGTAAGATTTCTCTACTAGGCATTCCACCATCAGACATGGCAGTAGATTGGAACCAAGTAATCTTTAAAGGCTTAGTTATCAAAGGTATCTACGGTCGTGAGATGTTCGAAACTTGGTACAAGATGGCTTCTTTGATTCAATCTGGCCTAGATCTAACACCAATTATCACTCACCACTACAAAGTGGACGACTTCCAGAAAGGCTTCGACATGATGCGATCTGGTATGTCAGGTAAAGTGATCCTTGATTGGGAATAAGCTTTAACTGAGTAACAAGATATTAG
>NZ_JBFRLX010000179.1:20070-30862 GCF_041470165.1 Vibrio sp. 10N.286.46.A8 | reverse complement strand
AATGGCGGTGAGGGAGGGATTCGAACCCTCGATGCGGCTACAAACCACATACTCCCTTAGCAGGGGAGCGCCTTCGGCCTCTCGGCCACCTCACCGTCTTGCGGAGGCACATATTACGTTTTACCAAAAATATGTCAAACACTTTATTGAAAAAAATTGGACAAAAACACTCAACCGTTTGCTATTTAATCAAAGCGCTTGCAAATTGAACTTATAAGCTTCAAATCGCGCTTTTTCCCTTAAAAATTAAGGTGAAAGATTGGCAATAATAAACAGCAGAAAACAATTATCTAATTTATCCAGCAGCAAGTGCTACCGCTGTTTGCACAATACTACGGGATGCAAATTTGCGCCATAGGGGAAACTAACAAATCTTGAGTTTGCGCAGACAAAATACCGTGTAACAGCGATGATCGATCCTATTTGTATTTCATAACGCCATAAAGCTCTCACTTCACCGCGTTAAGACTAACCCGTTACCACCCCATCGATGTTCAAATGCGTATTTCCATTCCCCCAAGATCAAAAAAGGCTAGCAACAATGCTAGCCTCTTCTCTACGCAAAAGTATTAGTAGTTGCCGGGTGCAACGTTACCATTACCTTTTTCAGCTTGAATGCGCATGTAGATCTCTTCACGGTGAACAGATACTTCTTTAGGTGCGTTAACACCAATACGTACTTGGTTACCTTTAACGCCTAGTACAGTAACTGTTACTTCGTCACCAATCATCAGTGTTTCGCCAACGCGGCGAGTCAAAATTAGCATTCTTTGCTCCTTGAGTAATCTCTAAATTTATCTAGCTACGCGAGCATTATCCAACAAAAGTTATATTTTCGTAAACTATCGATTGAGTTTATTTAACCAAAATGCACTTCTTTTTTAGGATAACCCTGTGTTTCACGCGCTACGATGTATGCATTGTGTAATATGTTAGCAGCCATATCGACTTGCGTTGGTGATATCACCAAAGTTAAAGACTGCTGTTGCAATAAGTGATGCTGTACATCAATTTCGCCTTCAGACAACAATCCATGTGAACTGACCACAATTTCTTGTGTTCGGCTTCCTACCACAGTTAACAAACTAACCTGTTCACTATTACGGATTTTCTCGTCAAAAACTAGTTTTAATTTAGCACTTATGTCCGGTTTGATAATGAGTGCTGCCCGTTCTGCTTCCTCGATCACACTACAGACTTCAATCCCTAATAAATGGCAATGCGACATGAGAGATGGTAAATCTTGATTCAAACACTCGACGCGAACCATATCTCTTTGAATGGCTATCCCAGCAATATCATTCAAACAGTCATTACCCGCGATAAGAGTTCCCTCGCCTTCTTCAAAGCTCGAAAGCACTCTCAATGGTACATTGTGTCGCCACGCATGTTGAACACATGGAAGGTGTAAAACCTTAGCGCCTCTGCGAGCCATTTCTTCCATAGAGGGAAAGTCTAAGGTATCTAATTTCTTAGATTGCTTAACCACTCTAGGGTCGCAGGAATATACGCCATCAACATCGGTATATATCTGACACTCTTTCGCTTGAAGGGCGCCTGCCAACGCAACGGCCGTGGTGTCTGAACCACCTCGCCCTAAGGTTGTGATATCACCTTTTGCATTAACGCCTTGAAAACCTGCAACAATGACAATCTGGTCATCATCTAACAGCGCTTTAATAGGAGCGGTATCAATACGCTCAATCGTCGCATTATTATGATTAGAATCGGTGTGTATTTTGGCTTGATAGCCAGTCATCGATGTCGCTTCATAACCCAACTTGTGCAACGTCATCGCCAACAAAGCCATGGAAACTTGTTCTCCGGCCGTTAACAGCACATCCAACTCTCTAGCGTTTGGTACGCTATCAACTTGTGAAGCTAAGTTAACTAACCGATTTGTTTCACCTGACATAGCAGAAACGACAACCAGGATCTGGTTCCCTTCATTTTTCGCTTCAATGATTTTTTCTGCTACATGATGGATTCGTTCAATTGAACCCACCGACGTCCCACCAAATTTCTGCACGATAAGAGGCATTTTCACCCTTCCTCACCTTCCCAAGACCAATGTCTATATATGACAAAAAAACACATACTCCGCGTCATGGCGAAGCAATAAAAAATTAACCAAGGAGTCTAACGTTACCATTAGCCTTCTTGGTTAATCTCAATCAAACCTTTTTCAAAGGTTCTTCCAATGGGCAAAATAAAAGATGCCCAATCAGTTGATTGGGCATCTTTGTATCAATTACTTAAGCTTAAAGACGCTCTTCAAGCCAAATACGTACTGATTTAAGCGCTTCAGGTAGCGCTTCAACGTCAGTACCACCCGCTTGAGCCATATCTGGTCGACCGCCGCCTTTACCGCCAACTTGCTCAGCAACCATCTTAACGAGGTCACCCGCTTTAACTTTGCCGATAAGGTCTTTGGTTACGCCAGCAATTAAGCCAACTTTACCGTCTGCTACGTTCGCAATCAGGATGATGCCGCTACCCACTTGGTTTTTAGCATTATCAACCATAGTACGTAGGTTCTTGTTATCTGCACCTTCAATGGCAGCAACCAGTACCTTAGTACCAGAGATCTCTTCTACTTTACCCATGATGTTTGCACCTTCAGCTGCAGCCATCTTTTCTTTAAGTAGTTGGATTTCTTTCTCTAGCGATTTCGCTTTCTTAGCTGATTCAGCAAGCTTCTCTTCGTAAGCGTTAGCCTGAGCTTCTACTGCATCTAGAGCTGCTTCACCCGTTACCGCTTCAATACGACGAATACCAGCAGCGATACCACCTTCAGAAGTGATCTTGAATAGACCGATATCACCCGTGTTGCTTGCGTGGATACCACCACAAAGCTCAGTAGAGAAATCGCCCATAGACAGAACGCGAACTTCATCATCGTACTTCTCGCCAAACAGTGCCATCGCACCTTTTTCTTTCGCTGACTCGATGTCCATGATGTTCGTTTCAATCACATGATTCTTACGAACTTGTGCGTTAACTAGACGCTCTACTTCTTTAATCTGTGCTGGTGTTACCGCTTCAAGGTTAGAGAAGTCAAAACGTAGGTTGTCTGGCTTAACTAAAGAACCTTTCTGAGCAACGTGCTCACCTAGCACTTCGCGCAATGCTGAGTGAAGTAAGTGAGTTGCAGAGTGGTTTAGTGAGATAGCAGCACGACGCTCAGCATCAACGCGCGCTTCTACTTTATCGCCTTGAGCAAATACGCCTTCAACTAGCTCACCGTGGTGTGCAAATGCATTACCTAGCTTTTGAGTATCTTGTACTTTGAATAGACCTGACGCTGTGCTTAGCGTACCCGCGTCACCACATTGGCCGCCTGACTCAGCGTAGAATGGTGTCTCTTCAAGGATGATGATTGCTTTGTCGCCAGCCGATAGTGAAGATACTTCTTCACCGTCAACGAATAACGCAGAAATTTCACCCGCACCTTCAGTGCCTGTGTAACCACAGAATTCAGTGTTAGTGTCTACTTTGATCGTTGCGTTGTAATCAGTACCGAACTGACCCGCTTCACGTGCACGCTTACGCTGTGCTTCCATCGCCTTCTCAAAGCCTTCTTCATCGATAGTAAAGTCACGTTCGCGAGCTACATCGTTAGTAAGGTCAGCTGGGAAGCCGTATGTATCGTAAAGTTTAAAGACTGTTTCACCGTCAAGCTCTTTACCTTCAAGTGCGTCTAATGCGTCGTTCAGGATAACCATGCCGCGCTCTAGCGTGCGACCAAAGTTCTCTTCTTCGATGCGAAGTACTTTTTCAACAAGCTCTTGCTGTTTCTTAAGCTCTTCAGCTGCAGAACCCATCACTTCAGCCAGTACACCCACAAGTTTGTGGAAGAACACGCCTTGTGCACCAATCTTGTTACCGTGACGCACTGCACGACGAATAATACGACGTAGAACGTAGCCACGACCTTCGTTTGAAGGCATTACGCCATCAGCGATTAGGAATGAACAAGAACGGATGTGGTCAGCGATAACGCGCAGCGATTGGTTCGATAGGTCGTCGTGACCGACTACTTCTGCTGTCGCTTTGATTAGCTTTTGGAATACATCAATTTCGTAGTTAGAGTGAACACCCTGCATGATTGCAGAGATACGCTCAATACCCATACCAGTATCTACAGCTGGCTTAGGTAGCGGTTCCATAGTGCCGTCAGCGTGACGGTTGAACTGCATGAATACGTTGTTCCAAATCTCGATGAAACGGTCACCATCTTCTTCAGGTGTACCAGGACGACCGCCCCAAATGTGCTCACCGTGATCGTAGAAGATTTCAGTACATGGACCACAAGGACCTGTGTCACCCATTGTCCAGAAGTTATCAGATTCAAACTTCTTGCCACCTTCTTTATCGCCGATGCGAACAATCTTGTCAGCTGGGATGCCCACTTTCTTGTTCCAGATTTCGAATGCTTCGTCATCTGTCTCGTAAACCGTTACTAACAGGCGATCTTTTGGCAGACCTAGTGTTTCAGTCAGGAATTCCCAAGCAAAGCCAATCGCTTCTTCTTTGAAGTAGTCGCCAAAGCTGAAGTTGCCTAGCATTTCGAAGAACGTGTGGTGACGAGCCGTGAAACCTACGTTTTCAAGGTCATTGTGTTTACCACCCGCACGTACACAACGCTGAGCCGTAGTTGCTCGAGTGTAGGCACGTTTTTCGGCGCCTAAGAAGCAATCTTTGAATTGGTTCATGCCTGCATTAGTAAATAGCAGGGTTGGATCGTTATGTGGAACTAACGATGAACTGTCTACGATTTGGTGTTCTTTGCTCTCAAAGAACTTAAGGAACGCGTTGCGAACCTCATCAGTGCTCATGTACATGCAGCTCTTCCTGAAAATAGTCGAGTTAGAATTTTGCCGTATTGTAGATCATGGTTAAGGCTTCGACTAGTTTTCTTGTAGAAAAGACACCCTTGGGCAGGATTTTAGTGGGAATTCGATAAAATGAAGAATATTCCACTAGCTCAGGCGAAGAAAAACAAAAAAACCTCGCACACTATGTACGAGGTTTATTCTGTTGAGACTCAATCGAAAACCAGTAAAACCGTTATCAATAGCCTGTATTACCTGTTAGTGCTTAGTGCGTAAGATAACCACTTCATTTTGGTCTAGATTAAATGTACCGCTGCCATTAGAAACAACCACTTGGTCAGTGCCTAATACACTGTCGTAAGTTCCGTTTGCCAATCCTAAATTCACCGCGTTAACCGATGTACCTTGACCGAGGTTCATTGCAACCACAACTACGTCATCGCCTGCGTTACGTTCATATACCAATACATCATTGCTGATCCAACGCTCAATATAATCACCTTGCTGCACCGCATAGCTTTCTTTACGTAACTTACTCAACGTTTTAATCATCTTGTAAGCATTGGTCGTTTTATCAAAGCTTGGCATCATTTCACGGTTGTAAGGGTCATTACCTTGTTGACCAAAACCATTGGTAGTGAAGTTAGCCGCGTAGTGCTCTGTTCCGTAATAAATACAAGGAATGCCACGAGAGGTCATAATAAGCGCTAAACCCAGCTCCACTCTGTCTTGTGCAAATGCAACACTTTGACGACCACCCCACTTGTCTTTACCTGCGCCAAAGTTCTTCGCGTCTGAGCGTAAAACGGTAGAGATACGTGACGCATCGTGGTTATCTAAGAACACCACTTGCCAATCACTGCTTGTGAATTTTTGGTCTCTCAGCTTCATGTAGTTATTAATGGCATACATGCCAGTTCCATTGTGTTGTAGCAAGGCGTTTTCGATGGTGTTTCTCAAACCAAAATCAAGCAATGCAGAGCCTGATGTATTGGCAAAATCGATAGAGGCAAAGTTTGATCCCGTTGCGTCAGCACCTGAATCCATCCACTCACCAAAGAAATAGAAATCTTTACCTTGGCTTTTCTTCGCGTACGCGTTTATTTGGCCAGTAAAATCTTGGATAAACTCTTTATCCATATGTTTCACCGCATCAATACGAATCGCATCCACCCCTAAGTCTACCCAGAATTTCGCGCCATCAATCAGGTACTGACGCGCTGGGCCATCTTTACGTTGGTCAAAATCGGTTAAGTTAAACAAGGTTTTATTACGAACTGCCCATGCGTCGTTCCATTCCCAATCTTTACCGTTTTCAGCGATCGCTCCATTATGATGGTAATACCCTGCATTATCATTTTTGTAGTCGGTAACTCGGACACCCTTTTTATAAAGTGCACCGTATTCCCCTTCATCATCAGGGTTAGAGTGATTAGGCGCATAGTCCAGCACGAGTTTCATGCCGTAGCTATCCATTTTCGTCTTTAATGCTTTAAAATCGGCAACGGTACCCAGATGCTCGTCGACTTTAAAGAAGTCACGTCCCCAGTAGCCGTGGTAACCCGCTCCCCCCCGACTGTCAGGTACGTTAATGTTATCAGCTGGAGGCGTTATCCAAATGGCCGTGATCCCCATATCATGCAAGTAATCTAGCTTTGCGGTTAAACCTTTTAAGTCACCACCAAAGTATTTTTTGAAATCCGATTTGTCTGCCGAATACATGTCGGCACCCGTCGATGTATTATTGGCTGAATCGCCATCATAGAAACGGTCAAGAAACACGAAATACATGGTTTCATCACGCATATCAAAGGGAAGTTTTTCATGGACCACCACTTTATTCGTGTCGTCATAGAAATTAATTTCGTAGGTTTTATTAGGGTCAACAGAGAAATTTGATAGAGGGTAGTTTTCAGACCAATCACCAAAGCGATCAACCTTAAAACTAGGAGAGTTCGTTCCATCACCGGTATTAAATTTTTTCACTATTTGCCAGTGGTTTGCTTTCACTTTAACCATAGATTCAGCTTGCCAGTTATTGGCGGTACCACGGAAATAGGCCTGGTTCCAATCTGCCATAGCAGGTAGGGAAGCCAGTAATGCTGATAGCACAATAAGCTTATTCTTCATGTGTCGTCCTTCATTCACGTTATGTTGGTGTAGGTTATTGTTTTATATTCTTGTCACGCGATTTAACTATCAGGTCGTGTTTCGTGAGCATGCTATATAGTCTCCCTCCCATACAACCATTACGGCCGCGTTAAATAATGTCAGAAGCGATGAAGTCAGCTGTACGAATAAAACCTTCCTTATATAAGTTCTGTTTAATTGAGGCGCGACAGTATCTTGAGAATAATTTCTCAGGATTCATTTATATTTTTATTATGCCCTTTAGCCAAAGTGAGATACTTAGGGCATATTATTAAAGTGAGGTGTTAGAATGTTCTATTGAAACCATTCATCTACGATAGTTAATGCCAATAAGGCCTGATTTTACAACGTCAGGTTCTGTTCGGTTTCACCATCAAAAATATGGCAAAAAGCAGAATCAAAATTAAAGCGTACTTGGCTGCCAATATCTGATGTACTTATGCTTTGGTTATTCACTCGCGCAACAATTTCGTTATCACCCAATTTGAAATACAGGTATTTTTCATTCCCTAAGTTTTCAACCACGGTCAGCTCACCAGGGTGTACGTTCACCATCTCATCATCAGCGGCAATATTTATGTGTTCAGGTCGAATGCCTAGACAAACGGGCTTATCAATATGATCCACAAGCTTTTCTTGCAAACGTTTAGGAATAATAATTTGGGCGTTAGGGGCAAGTTCTACGTAAATATCATCACCTAACTTGCGTAGGGTTGTGTTCACTAAATTCATGGCTGGGGAGCCGATAAAACCCGCCACAAACTTGTTCTGTGGTGCGTTGTACAAGTTGGTCGGCGTGTCCACTTGCATAATGTCACCTTGATTTAATACACAAATTCGGTCGCCTAAAGTTAAAGCTTCCGTTTGATCATGCGTGACATAAATCATGGTCGCAGGGTTACCTTCATCTTTAAGAGACTTGTGTAGTTGTGCGATTTTCACACGCATCGAAACACGCAGTTTGGCATCAAGGTTGGATAGAGGCTCATCAAATAAGAACACGTCTGGTTTACGAACAATGGCTCGTCCCACCGCGACACGCTGACGCTGACCACCCGACATTTCTTTAGGCTTACGATACAGGAGATCAGTAATTTCTAGTTTTTCAGCGGCATCTTCTACGCGTTGTTCGATCTCTTCTTTTGGTCGCTTTTGCATTTTCAAACCAAAGGCCATGTTATCGAAGACCGTTTTGTGTGGGTACAACGCATAGTTTTGGAATACCATGGCAATACCACGCTCTTTAGGCGCTAAATCATTCACCACTCTATCGCCAATACGCACTTCCCCTGCTGAGATATCTTCTAAGCCAGCAATCATTCGCAATGTGGTAGATTTGGCGCAACCAGACGGCCCAACAAATACCATGAACTCACCTTCGTGAATATCTAAGTCAATTCCGTGTACGGCTTTAAAACCATTATCGTACTGTTTTTCTACTTTACGCAGGCTAACTGTTGCCATTTGAAACTCCGAATACGGGTTAAATCTTGATAGGTAAAAATCTTTTTAGCCAGTGACTGGAGCTCTCAAGTTACTGGCTAAAAAGACGTAAACGTTAATCATTGAACATTTAGGGTTTATGTTCAAAACATAGGTACTCTGATATTCAGAGCACCTTTCATCTGTATCACTGCGTCAACCACGAGTTTATAAACGATGTTATAAAGCGTGGTTATAAATGGTGATATAGAGTGGGTTATGTCGGTTGGCTACATCGCTTATTTACACGCTTTAACCAATGCACGAACTGGCTTCTTATCTTCGCTAATTTCAACACTCCATAAATATTTGCCATCTTCTGGAATATTAACGGTTGTGTTTTTAGCAAAGCCACCGCGTTTTAGCGCTTTCTCATAACCTGCCGTCATCGACATGCCAGCTGCGGTAAATTGTGGAGACCAGCCCATCGTTGCGAACTGCAAACTTACGTTGCCCGCTTTTTCTTCGCTTACCACTTGGTAAATACCTTTGCCTTTATGCGACATTTGACGGTTTTCCATGTGGATCCACTGACCATCAGGGAAAGTGCCTATAACATAAAGTGAAGGACGAATTGGCCCGCGATCTTCCACCGTGGCGAGATTACAATCGGCGAAAGGACCTGTTGCTTTCATTTGATCAGCTGCTGGCGTGTCAGCTGTGCTCGCACAACCCATTAACGCTGAAGATAAAAGTGCGGCTACAAGTAGAGTACGTTTCATTGTCATTTCCTTATTATTTTTTATATATGTAGGGTTCTATTCCGTTTTAGTCATCGCGAGTTAGGGCTTTAATTTTTAAGCTCTCGCTTCGGCAACCTATAAACGAAATAGTCTCGCTATTAAGCTCTTTTTCGGTACCACCGCTCTTTTGTCTGTATCAAGTTCTAACGATTTAGAGTTTGGACGGGGGTTACTGTTTTTTTGATGAGTTAATTTGTTCAATACGGCTAAGTTTTTATAATAAGAACGTGCATCTTTCGCCGGATAACCGAACAGATCACTATTGGCAGGGAAAGAGTGGCTCACACCTGATTTGGCTTTAATAACGGAGTTTTTCCCGATAGTAAGATGCCCTGCGGTACCGGCTTGACCATGAACAATGACATGATCTTCCAAGGTAGTGTGGCCCGCAAAACCAGCCTGAGATACCAGTAAACAATGCTGGCCTATTTTGCAGTCATGCCCTATTTGCACTAGGTTATCTATTTTGGTTCCACGACCAATAACGGTGTCGCCTAAAGTGCCTCTGTCGATGGTGTTATTACAGCCAATTTCAACTTCATCACCAATGATCACTCGACCCACACTTTCCACGCGTTCATAACGGGTGTTGTGCCCGGTCATGTATTCGAAGCTGTAATTACCAATGGAGTTGTTAGAGTCGATGGTGACATTGTTACCAATCACTGTGCCTTCTTTGATGACTGTATTGGCATGAATTGCAACGTTATTGCCGATTGTTACACCGTTCATGATTTTAACACCGGGCATGAAATGGCAACCTTCACCTATTTGACAATGCTTTCCGATATAAACATCGGGAGTATCTGATGTATTCCCTTGATCAAATAATTGATATTTTTGAACTTTATAATGACGCATTAGTTGATTGAGCTTCTCAGCTTCGAGCTTCTCAATCACGATTTTTGTTTTTGCTTTAGTCTGTAAAATGGCTTCTGGCCCAACAATGACATCAGCCAAAGTTTCAGATAGCCCTTTTAAATCGGCTTTAGCAAAGACAATGGCTAAGCCGCCCTCTTCTACGCTGGAAACTGGGCGAATCTTAGATATTTCTACCGTGTTATCACCTTCAATTTTTCCACCAACGATTTGGGCGATATCTGAAACTTTGATCATAATATTACTCTGTCATTTGAGTTGTGATTAATACCACTTAGAAGCGGTAAAGCGCTTGTAGATACATTGTTTCTTGTTCTACAGTTTTCTCTTCGCCTTTCAGCTTAGAGAAAGTCTCTGTGTCTTTAGCCCACTCAAGTTCGCCTTTTACCAACCAATCGTCGCCAATTGCTTGCTCATAGCCTAAAGTTGCCTTACGAATATCTTTGAAGAAAGTTTCGTTCTTTGCCCAACCGTCTGTATGTTTCGTTTCGTTTTCACCAATACGAGCACGAACGTACATAGTGCCGGCTTCTTCAAAGCTGTACTGAACGATTGGCTCAATGTACATCTCGGTGAAATCGCTGGCTTCATTGAGTGAACCGTTAGCGGTTTTCGCTTTATTTTCTTTAACTTGATAGTAGAGTTCAGCTGCAACTTCCCACTGACCAAAGCGCTTGTAAGGTTTAAATAAGAGACTGTAAC